>DUTQ01000041.1 GCA_012841995.1 Thermoanaerobacterales bacterium
CATTTAAATTTCAGTCTATGACTCGATTCTATGGCAAATTGGATTTACTGGTAGATGAGATATCTCGATTAAAAAGAAAGAAATATCGAATAGCTATACTTTCAGGAAATTCCGCCAGAGGTAAGCAGCTTGTCCATGCCCTTCAAGAAAAGAAAATCATGGCAAGTTTTACTGAAAAAGTTGTAGATGAAATTGTACCTGGTCAAGTTATAGTAATGCCAGGAACACTTGAGCAGGGCTTTGAGGTGCCTGAAATTGGATTTGCTATTATATCAGATGTTGAAGTATATGGCAGGCCTAGCAAGCACAAACCCAGGCAAAAATCTCCAATAAGAGGCAAGAAAATAACAAGTCATCAGCAACTTCGAGCTGGTGACTATGTTGTACACATCACTCACGGGATCGGCAAATACTTGGGTGTAAAATCCCTTGAGGTGGGCGGGTGTATAAAAGACTATTTTACTATAAGCTATCAAGGAGGAGATAAACTATATGTCCCTACTGATCAGGTAGATTTGATACAAAAATACATTGTATCTGGTGGCGCACGTCCAAAGCTCAACAAGCTAGGCGGAAATGATTGGAACAAGGCAAAAAGCAAGGTGCAGCAGTCTGTTAAAGAAATGGCTGAAGAGCTTATTAAACTATATGCTGCAAGAGAGTCTGTAAAAGGTTTCAGTTTTTCAAAAGATACTCCTTGGCAAAAGGAGTTTGAGGATATGTTTCCATATGAAGAGACGCCTGATCAGTTGGTAGCTATTAATGATGTAAAAAAAGACATGGAAAGTGAAAGGCCAATGGACCGCTTGCTGTGCGGTGATGTAGGGTATGGAAAAACTGAAGTGGCACTAAGAGGTGCCTTTAAGGCGGTAATGGATTCTAAACAGGTGGCAGTATTGGTCCCTACTACTATATTGGCCGAGCAGCATTATCATACATTTTCGGAAAGATTCTCATCATTCCCAGTCAGGGTGGAAGTTATAAGTAGATTTAAGTCTGTTTCAGAGCAAAAAAAGATTATAACAGATCTAAAAACAGGTCAAATCGATATAATTATAGGGACACATAGATTGCTTCAAAAGGATGTAAAATTTAAAGATCTGGGATTTTTGATTATTGATGAAGAACAGCGATTTGGGGTTTCCCACAAAGAAAAGATAAAAAGACTTAAGAAGAATGTAGATGTTTTGACACTTACTGCAACACCTATTCCCAGAACACTACATATGGCTATGAGTGGTGTTAGGGATATGAGTATTATAGAGACTCCTCCAGAGGATCGGTTTCCTATTCAAACATATGTTGTAGAACACAATGAGTCTTTGATAAGAGATGCAATAATAAGGGAGCTTTCCCGAGGGGGGCAAGTTTACTACGTTTATAACAGGGTTGAAACAATCCTGGAAGAGATGCATAAGCTACAAAAACTGGTGCCTGAGGCCCGAATGGCTGTTGCTCATGGCCAGATGAATGAGGATGAATTGGAAGATGTCATGCTTGGGTTTTATGATCATAAATTCGATGTGCTGGTTTGCACGACTATAATTGAAACAGGTCTTGATATACCCAATGTAAATACACTTATAATAACTTCAGCTGATAAACTTGGGCTTGCACAACTTTATCAGCTGAGAGGCAGGGTGGGGCGATCGAGCCGTCAGGCTTTTGCATATTTGACATATAGAAGAGATAAGGTGTTAAGTGAAGCAGCCGAAAAAAGACTTTCTGCGATTAGAGAGTTTACTGAATTCGGGGCAGGCTTTAAAATAGCCCTTAAGGATTTGGAAATAAGAGGAGCAGGGAATCTCCTGGGAGCTGAACAACATGGGCACATGATGACTGTAGGATATGATCTCTACTGTAAGCTGCTTTCTCAAGCTGTAAAGGAACTCAAGGGTGAGAAAGAAGAGCCAGAGGTTCAGCCTGTTATTGAACTCAACGTAAGTGCATATATCTCCGATGAATATATAGAGGACATGTCACAGAAAATGGAGATATACCGTCGAATAGCTGCGGTAAGCAGCTTAGAAGAAGCTGCTGATTTAGAAGAAGAGGTAGAGGATCGCTTTGGAGATATTCCAGAAGCTACCAGAAACCTTATAAATATATCAAGGTTAAAGGTATTGGCTAAGAAACTAAATATATCTAGTATTATTCAACAGGGTGACATGTTTATATGTAAGTTTGCTCGGGATGATAGCAAAACCCTTGAGATGCTTGCACGGTTTAGTGCGGCTTTTCAAAAGCAGATAACTATAATGGGCACTAGCACGCCGGCATTTACTTTAAAAACTCGTGGCTTGAAGGGTTATAGATTGCTTACAAGATTGGAGAAGATTTTAGGTGAAATGGAGTCTATGCAGGAAACATACAGTGTAGTATAATAAGGGGGAATAGCAGTATTGAATATAGTTGGGAGGATATTTTTAATGAAACATTATTTTAGATTATTAGCTTTTATTACGTTAATCTCTTTAGCAATAGCCGGATGTGGTTTGGTTGAGAAACAGGCTCCAAAAGCCAAGGTTATAGACGGAAAAGAGGTTGTTGCAGTAGTAAATGAGGATTACGTATTAAAATCTGATTTTGATATGCAGGTAAATCAAGTTAAAGATGCATTAGAAGCTAATGGACAAGATTTTTCTTCAAAAGAAGGGCAAAAGAAACTTGAAGATATAAAACAAACAGTGTTAGATGGTATGATAAAAGATGTGTTGGCACTACAGCAGGCCGAAAAGAACAATATCAAACTAGAAGAAAATGAAGTTGAACAAGCTATAAGCCAATTAGAAACATACCATGGCGGAAAAGAAGCCCTTGATAATCATCTAAAAGAGCAGGGTATTGACAGAGAAAAACTCAAGGAAATCCTTGAAGACCAACTTTTAATTTTACATCTTAAAGATGAGCTTACTAAAGATGTGAAAGTTACTGATGAGGAAGTTAAAAAATATTATGAAGAAAATAAAGATAAATTTGTGCTCCCTTCACCTCAAGTACGAGCCAGCCATATTCTTGTTGATACAGAAGAAGAAGCTAAAAAAATACTTGAACAAATAAATGCAGGCAAAGACTTTGCAGAACTTGCTAAGCAGTATTCAAAAGATACCCAGACAAAAGACGCGGGAGGAGACTTGGGGTATTTTGGTAAAGGACAGATGGAGGAGGAGTTTGAAAAAGCTGCTTTTAAATTAAAACCTAATGAGATAAGCGATATAGTAAAAACCAAGTATGGTTTTCATATACTAAAGGTTACTGATCAAAGGGATTCACTTTCCTTTGAAGATGTAAAGACATATATTTCGGCTGAACTGGAAAAAATCAAGAAAGATGAAAAGCTTGATGAGTATTATGATGAATGGATGAAAGAATCGAAGATAGAAAAATATATTTAGATGAGCCTGTCAAATAAATATTTACTATACTTTCCCTTTGATGAATAAAGCAGGTTTTTACGTTATATACTATATTCGAAAGCAAAACTTGACTTTAAGGAGGGATTGTGGTGAAGGCTACGGGAATCGTGCGGCGCATCGATGACCTTGGAAGGGTTGTTATTCCCAAAGAAATTAGACGAACTCTCAGAATAAGAGAAGGCGACCCTCTTGAGATATTTACCGATAGAGAAGGAGAAGTAATATTAAAAAAATACTCTCCCATCGGGGAACTGGGCGATTTTGCCAGAGAGTATGCTGATTCTCTACACGAATCGGTAAACCATATAACTTGTGTAGCCGATAGAGATGCTATCATAGCCGTATCAGGGGCCCCGAAGAAAGAATATGTGGACAAACCTATAAGTTCATCATTGGAAAAGATCATGGATGAACGAAGGACAGTGCTTATAACAAAAACAGATGAAAAGAATTATGTAAGGATTACGGAAGATGAGGATGAGGGCAAGATCATATACTTTAGTCAGGTTATTTCTCCTATTATAGCTGAAGGGGACCCAATAGGTGCAGTCATAATCTTATCAAAAGAGCCAGATATTACTATGGGTGAACTTGAGGTGAAAATTGCCGAGACAGCAGCAACTTTTTTGGCAAAACAAATGGAGCAGTAGATTAATAATGAGTAATAAAATAGCAGCGATATCGCTGCTATTTTATTTGAGGGCCTGCTTTTAATACTTCTGGTGAAATCTCTGGAAATTTGGCTATATTTTGCACGAAGTTTTCTGCTAGTTTTTTTGCTATTTGATCATAACTGTCTTTATCTTTCCATGTATTTTTTGGGTTTAAGATATTTTTGGGGACATTTGAGCACGACAAAGGCATAGCTAAATTAAAAACAGGGTCTTTTTCATATTCTACATGATCGAGTTCGCCATTTAATGCAGCTTTTATCATGGAACGAGTATGCTTGAGATCCATTCGATTGCCAACTCCATATGGGCCACCTGTCCAGCCTGTGTTTACTAAAAACACATTTGTATTATGCTTTTCTATCTTTTTGCCTAATAGATTGGCATATACCATTGGGGAAAGGGGCAGAAAAGGTGCACCAAAACATGATGAAAAAGTGGCTTGTGGTTCGGTTATGCCCCTTTCGGTACCGGCTAATTTACTGGTATATCCGGAAATAAAATAGTACATGGCTTGTTCCTTTGTGAGTTTTGCAATAGGAGGAAGCACGCCAAAGGCATCGGCAGTCCTAGTATCGGCGGGCATCCAAAA
>DUTQ01000042.1 GCA_012841995.1 Thermoanaerobacterales bacterium
GAACAACTTTTTATTTTACATTGGAATAACAAAGGGAGGGAGTTAAGTCCGTGCATGAAAAGACGATTATGTTAGTTGAAGATAATTCAGATGATATTGTTCTTCTGCAACGTGCTTTCAAAAAATGCCACATGGAAAGTAAAATGGTCGTGGCACACGATGGCATTGAAGCGCTTGAGTATCTCTTCGGGAAGTGCGAAGACGACAGATATAAGGCTGTCTTACCTGCTGTTGTGCTTCTGGACGTAAAAATGCCAAGGATGGACGGTCTTGAGACGTTAAAACAGATTCGCAGCCACAGCCGAACGACTCATCTACCTGTTGTCATGCTGACATCTTCAGACGAGGAGCGGGATAAGCTTCAGAGCTATAATCTCGGGGCGAACAGCTATATCAGAAAACCGGTTGATTTCAACAAATTCATGGATGTCATGTGGCATTTGGGGCTGTACTGGCTTACAATAAACGAATTACCGATGCATCTAGGGAGGGAACAAAATGGACGAAGAAATACGGGTGCTGATTATCGAGGATTCAGAAGATGATACCTTGTTGATCCTGCGCGAACTGCGTCAGGGGGGATATAAACCTGTGTACGAGCGGGTTGAAACGGAATCTGCCATGAGAGCAGCACTTGCCTCAAAGGAATGGGACCTTATCCTTTCAGACTACAATATGCCCTGTTTTAGTACGCCAGAGGCTTTATCTATTCTAAAGAAAAGCGGCATCGATGTGCCTTTTATAATTATATCGGGTGCTATTGGGGAGGAGAACGCGGTTCAACTTATGAAAGAAGGTGCTCATGACTATGTTATGAAAGGGCATATCCAGCGCCTTGTTCCTGTAATTAAGCGCGAGCTCCAGGAGGCCGAAGAAAGAAAGTCGCGAAGAAAAGCAGAGGACCTATACAGAAAATCAGACTTTATTGTTAATGCTTCCAGCGATATGATGGTTCTGATCAACAGAAATTATGTCTATGAGACAGTTAACAAGAGCTTTTGCAAAGCTTTTAAAAAAGGTGGTCCAAAGGAAGTTGTGGGCAGTTCGGTCAGTGATGTATGGGGTCGGGAAATTTTTCAGCAAGAAATCAAAAATTATCTTGATTGTTGTCTGAACGGGGAAGATATCAGTACTGAAACGTGGTTTGATATGCCAGGTGAAGGCAGGCAATGCTTTGAAACTAGCTACACGCCTTATTGCGATAACAATGGCGACATTACGCACGTAATAATGGTGGCACACAATATAACAAACCGCAAGATAGTGGAACAGGAGCTTAACGAGAGCTATCAAAAACTGCAAAAAGCATTGGATGGAACCGTTCATGCTCTATCTACTCTTGTCGAGATGAGGGATCCATATACAGCAGGCCACCAGAAACGAGTAGCTATGATTGCCCGGGCCATAGCACAGGAGATCGGCTTGCCGGAAGACTACATACAAGGCATCTGGGTAGCATCCCTGATACATGATGTTGGAAAAATCCGCGTACCTTCTGATATTCTTTCTAAGCCGGGGCGCATCTCGAAAGCCGAATTTGAATTGATAAAAGAACACCCTGAAACAGGCTATGAAATATTGAGTAAAATAGAATTTCCGTGGTCTGTTGCAGACATTGTGCTTCAGCACCATGAAAGGATGGATGGGTCTGGTTATCCGCAAGGCCTCAAAGGGAATGATATCTTGCTTGCGAGCAGGATCGTTGGTGTTGCCGATGTAGTCGAGGCTATGACTTATCACAGACCATACAGAGAAGCACTAGGATTGCATGCGGCTCTTGACGAGATAAAGAAAAATAAAGGCATTTTATATGATCCTGAAGTTGTAGATGCTTGCATCAGGATTTTTCTTGAAAAAGGGCTTAAGTTGACCTGATTTTCTTTTTGATCAAAAATAATTTTTTATTCTGTGAGCTTGCTATTGTAATTCAAAGAGTGTAGATACCTGGGAAACCCCTAGTTTATTTAAAAGTTTCCCTAGCACTGCCCAATTTTTGTCGAACGAAGATGAGGGAACTGACCTAAAAGTTAGTTCTCTTTTATTTGCATAGGGAACAGGTATTTCGACAGACATGAGATTTTCAAGTGTTTCTATTAGTGTAACTTTTTTGTTCTGCTTTGCGAACCATAAAGCCGTTTCACAGCTAGTTGTAATAATTCGCTAAAAAACTTTAAATCTATTTAAAAACTTTGACAAACAATAATTTAATGTGGTAATATATGTACGAGAATGAAAATCATTATCAATGCATTAAAAGAAAGGAGAATTTCATGAGCGTCTTGGTAATTAGAGGAGATAGGCTTGATAACATAAAAGAATAAGGAGAGGGAGGGTTTTAAATGCTGGTAAAGGTGTTAGAAATGATAAAACAGATTCCTGCTTTTTCTATATCAAGGCTTGCAAAAAATTTAAATATGGATATAGATATAGTAGAACAATTGATAAATCAACTAAAAACGATGGGTTATATAAAAGAAGAAATAATAAATGAATGTTGTAGCAAAAATTGCAATGGTTGCTTAAATAGTTGTAAATGTGTGCAGATTAAGGTGTTGTATATTACAGAAAAAGGCAATAAATGTTTAAAGAGAAAAATTACAGCGCAATAGAAAAAAATATTGACACCACATATTCAACCCTTTAGTGTTCTTGCAAGTGTTAATTATTTTTTAAAGCAGGCGGAAATTAGAAAGACTTAAAAGCCAGTATGTAAACAAAACCCCGAATATTTTTGCCGCGAAATTTTTCAAAATTTTGACAAGACAGTTTACATATGATATTATCTAACTAGATTGCAAAAATATAAATTATTTTTCTAACAATATAAATAGTATGAGGCTTATTATTTTAGATGTTATTACAGTAAGAGAACCAAAGGCGAGTAAAACAGTCAGCTTTTGGTTTATTTGTTTGTATATATATCCAAGTTTTCATCACCCCTTAAAA
>DUTQ01000325.1 GCA_012841995.1 Thermoanaerobacterales bacterium
AAAACTAAATGAATTGTGGCCCGAAGTTTTAAATGAACTGGGCAAGCAAAAGAAAATGGCACTCTTAAACTTTATAAAGGTAGGCCAAATAGCCCCATGTGATATAAAACGGGGTAAAATGACCCTCTATTATGAAGGAAAAGCTTATAAACAGATGGTTGAGCTGGAAAAACCGGTTATCGAAGGTGCAATTAAAAAAGTTACAGGGCTAGATATTATCATAAAGGATTTCAAGCAATTGTCAGATATAAAACAAAAAACCAGTCAAGATCAGCCAAATAGCACTGAAACATCAGGTTACAAGGCTCAAAACAAGCAGATAAAGGAAAAATCACCTGAAAAAGCATCGGATGAAGAGTTTCGCAGTGATGTAATATCATTTTTTGGAAAAGATATAGTAGAAATAGAAGAGTAAAAAATAAGTTTGATTTTAGTAACTTAATTCAGGTAAACTGAATTTTAGTTGAAAATTGCCCAGAAAGACACGATTTTTGTAAAATATCTGGACAAAAGACTAAATAGGAGGCGGTTTTTATGCGAAATATGGGAAATATGAACAAAATGATGAAACAAGTACAAAAGATGCAAAAAAATATGGCTAAATTGCAAGAGGAACTCAAAGAAAAAACGGTTGAAGCAACAGCTGGAGGCGGAGTTGTAAAGGCTATAGCAAGTGGAAGAAAACAGCTGGTAAAAATCGAGATAAGCCCGGAAGTAGTAGACCCTGATGATATTGAGATGCTGCAAGATCTGGTGCTTGCTGCAGCAAATGAAGCATTGCAAAAAGCGGAAGACATGGTCGCTACGGAAATGGAAAAGGTTACCGGCGGTATAAATATTCCGGGCCTTTACTAAAGGAAGGATTGTAGATGTCCTATTATGCACAACCTCTCGGTAACCTGATTGATGAGCTTTCGCGACTGCCGGGGATTGGGCCAAAAACTGCTCAGAGGCTGGCCTTTCACATATTAAAAATGCCGGCAGAACGGGTTGTGAAATTGGCCGAGTCAATAAAAGACGCCAAGAAATCCATAACTTACTGTTCAATATGCGGAAACTTCACTGATAAAGACCCGTGTAGCATATGTCAAGCTCCTTACAGGGACAAAAACACCATTATGGTTGTGGAAGAACCAAAAGATATAGTAGCCATAGAAAAAACTAGGGACTATAAAGGTCTATATCATGTGCTGCATGGAGCAATTTCACCACTTGAAGGGATAGGCCCTGATGATATAAAGATAAAAGAACTCCTTGCACGGATCTTACCAGATGTTACCGAGGTAATCCTGGCGACAAACCCCAACGTCGAAGGAGAAGCCACTGCAATGTATGTCGCAAAACTATTAAGGCCCCTAGATGTAAAAGTCACACGCATCGCCCACGGCATCCCCATCGGCGGTGACCTGGAATACGCCGACGAAGTCACACTCACCAAAGCCCTAGAAGGCCGCCGCGAAATATAGGGGTCAGGCTTAATTGTGTAACCAAAATAAAGTCTTGTGACGGAAAATAAAGTTTTGTCATGTTTATTAGGGATCAA
>DUTQ01000326.1 GCA_012841995.1 Thermoanaerobacterales bacterium
CAATATTATACGTAAATTAGAAGATGCAGGTGAAATCATCATTTCCCGTGGTGGAGGGGATGAGATTATTGTCTAAGATTTTAAAGCAAGTGGAAATAAACAGTGATAAACCTTTTAAATTGAAATCAAAACCTGAAATAAAGCGACAAATAACAGAGGAAAAACTTCTGTTTAATACTAAGTCACCGCGCAGCAGATTATATGAGGATGAAGCACAAAAACTCATGGATTCTGCAGTGACAAAGGCTTCGAAAATAATAGAGCAAGCCAAAAGAGAAGCTGATGAAATACTTATAAATACAAGAAAACAATGTGAAAGCATTGAAAAAAAGGCATTTGACAAGGGTTATGAAGATGGATTGAGCAAGGGCATCGAGGTTTCTAAACGAGAAAACAGTGAGCTGTGGAAGGACAAGTTAAATCAATTCAATAAGTTGAGACAGCAACTCTATGAGCAAAATAAGGATTACAAACTATATTTAGAAGAGGAAGGCCTTAAGCTTGCCCTTCATATTGCGAAAAAAATACTTGGGAAAGAAGTCAAAGAGCAAGACGGTTTTTTACAACTAGTAAAAAAAGGGCTAGATGCTTTTGGTGATGAAATGGATATCTTGATAAGGGTATCAGAAGATGATTTTTATAAAATCGATTCAATTGATTTAACTTCTATCAAAAGCAGTAAAAGCAAAATAAATATTATAAAAGACCCACTGCTTTCACCTGGTGATTGTATAATAGAGAGTAACTACTTTCAAATAGATGCAGGTATTCGCACTCAGATTGAACATATAGAATCAGAGCTAAAGGAAATGGATGTAATATAAATGGCTGGTGTATATGATAAATTATACCCTATAATAGATAATATTGTTACCATAAGGCCGAGAGGTCATGTGTCAAAAATTATAGGCCTTACAATAGAGTCTCAAGGCCCCCAAGTTCAAATAGGTGAGATATGCTGTATTAAGTCTGAAAAAAGTGATAAAAAGGTCATGGCAGAAGTAGTTGGTTTTAAAGACAAGACCGTTATACTAATGCCTTTAGGTGATATAGAAGATGTTGGTCCCGGTTGGTGTGTGGAATCAACCGGTAAAAAACCCAGGGTGCGTGTAGGCCCCCAACTTTTGGGAAGAGTGCTTGATGGGCTGGGAGAATGTATAGATGATAAAGGTCCGGTAGCAGTTGAAGATTACTATCCAATTTTCAATTCACCACCAAATCCTATAGATCGCACTCGCATAAAGTCTCCTATTTCTCTCGGCATAAAGGCTATAGATGCTTTTTTAACCTGTGGAATGGGCCAGAGATTGGGCATTTTTGCAGGAAGTGGTGTTGGAAAGAGCACACTTTTGGGGATGATAGCGAGAAACACCAGGGCTGATGTAAATGTGATAGCATTGGTGGGTGAGCGCGGTAGAGAGCTTAATGATTTTATACATAAAGATCTGGGAGAAGAAGGGCTCGAAAGGTCTGTAATTGTTGTAGCAACATCGGACAAACCTCCTCTGGTTAGAACCAGGGCGGCCTTTACTGCTACAGCAATTGCTGAGTACTTTAGAGATTGTGGTGCAAATGTTTTATTGATGATGGATTCGGTTACAAGATTTGCTATGGCTCAGCGAGAGGTAGGTCTTGCGGCTGGAGAACCACCAGTTACTAGGGGATACACACCGTCAGTTTTCGCCACATTGCCTAAACTTTTGGAAAGAGCAGGGACATCACCTAAAGGTTCAATTACTGGTATATACACGGTGTTGGTGGATGGGGATGATTTAAATGAACCTATATCAGATGCAGTAAGAGGAATTCTTGACGGGCATATAGTGCTCTCAAGGGATTTAGCAAACCGGAACCACTATCCCTCAATCGATATATTGGCAAGTATAAGTCGTTTGATGAATGATGTTGTTACAGATGAGCACAAGCAAATTGCAGGTAAAGTTAGGAATATCCTTTCAGTCTATCGTGAAG
>DUTQ01000327.1 GCA_012841995.1 Thermoanaerobacterales bacterium
CATGACCATATGCATCAGCCTTGACTACTGCCATCATTTTGGTATTGCCAATAAAGTTCTTTATTTTTCTAATATTTTCCGAAGTATGGATGCACAAACTTCGTGGCTAGATGTAGATTTAGATATTATGTCGGAAAATATTAGAAAAATAAAGAACTTTATTGGCAATACCAAAATGATGGCAGTAGTCAAGGCTGATGCATATGGTCATGGTTTATTGCCTGTTGCTTTGTGTGCAATTGAATATGGTGCAGAATATTTAGGTGTGTCAAATATAGAAGAAGGCGTTTTTTTAAGACAAAACGGAATTAGTAGCCCGATATTAATATTTAATTGTTTATTACCTGAACAGGCAGATGAAGCTGTTAAATATGACCTTACTGCCACTGTTTCTTCACTTGATGTAGTACAAGCATTAAATAATAAGGCCATTAAAATGAATAAAAATGTTTTTATTCATTTAAAAATAGATACCGGATTTGGAAGGTTTGGTATTTTACCGGATTTTGCCGTGGATTTTGTAAAAATTGTAACATCAACTTTTAAAAGAGTGAAGTTAGAAGGTATTTATACACATTTTTCAAGCGCTACATCAGAAAAAACTACACGTAGACAGTTTCGTAAATTTATCAATGTTGTTGAAGAAATCAAGGCAATGGATGTAAATATACCTATTAAGCATGTCTGCAATAGTTTGGCAACAATAAAATACCCTGAAATGCATCTCGATATGGTAAGAGTCGGTAATTTAATATATGGATTTTGTGGACAACAAACCATAGGTACAAAGCCTGTAGGTAAAATCGTATCTAGAATATTACTTTTGAAAACTTTACCCGCAGGTCATAATGTTGGCTATGATAATAAATTTATTACGAAAAGACCTACTAGGGTAGCAATTATTCCTTTTGGATATTTTGATGGGCTTGCTCTTGCTGTTTTGCAGCCAGAGGGGTTTATGCAAGCTTTAAAAACGTTTATAAAGTTAATATTCCCCAGTATATGTTGTTCAAAAGAGAGAAAAGTTAAGATAAAAGGTAAGATGTGTAAGATAGTCGGTAAAATAGGTATGAATAATTGCATGATAGATGTGACTGATTTAAACAATGAAGTTTATGTAGGTGACTGTGTAGAAATATCGGCAAGAAGAGTAAATTTGAGATATACTTTGCCAAGAGTTTACCGAAACAAGGGACAAATCTTTGGAGATTTGAGAAATACTTCTACCAACAATAAAGAGAATTATCAAGAAGAATTGAGGAGAAAACATATTGGATAAAATAAACCTAATCATTAAAAAAGTGGACGGAGCTAATGATCTTCCTTTGCCTCAATATATGACACAATTTGCTGCGGGGCTGGATCTTGCAGCAAATGTTTTTGAAGACATAATTATAGAACCTGGTGATTTTAAAGCAATTCCTTGTGGGATAAAAATTGAACTTCCACCAGGATACGAAGCTCAAGTTAGGCCACGAAGTGGTTTAGCGGCGAAGTATGGAGTTACTGTCTTAAACAGCCCTGGGACTATTGATGCTGATTATAGAGGTGAAATTAAAGTTATCTTGATAAATTTTGGGAAGAATGGCTTTAAAATAAAGAGAGGTGATAGAATAGCACAACTTGTGATTTGCTCCATGACCACAGTAAATATAATCGAAAAAAAGGAATTACAAAACACCCAGAGAGGAGAAGG
>DUTQ01000328.1 GCA_012841995.1 Thermoanaerobacterales bacterium
ATTTGTAAAACCTCTTTTAGGTAGTCTCCTATAAAGTGGCATCTGACCGCCTTCAAAACCAGGCCGAACTCCGCCGCCACTCCTTGCATTCTGCCCTTTGTGCCCGCGAGTAGATGTTTTGCCATGTCCTGAACCTATACCTCTACCTACTCTTTTTCGTCTCTTTTTAGAACCTCCAGCTGGGCCTAAATCGTGCAATCGCATTTTCAGCACCTCCTTTGTGTTTGTAGATTAACCTAATAGCTCTTCAACTGTTTTTCCTCTGAGCTTTGCGACCTGTTCCGCCCTCTTAAGCTGTTTTAATGCTGTTATAGTTGCATTGATCATATTCCTCGAGTTTGCTGATCCAAGAGACTTGCTAACTAGATCCGTTATTCCTGCCAACTCAACAACCGCTCTAACCGGCCCACCGGCGATAACTCCTGTTCCTTCTACGGCAGGCTTTAATAGCACCTTTCCAGCTCCAAATATCCCTAAACTTTCATGAGGTATTGTGCCATTAACTATTGGGACATCTATTATATTTTTCTTTGCATCATCTATGCCTTTTCTTATAGCTTCAGGTATTTCTTGCGCTTTGCCCGTACCTACTCCGACCTTGCCTTTTTTATTCCCAACTACTACCAAAACAGCAAAGCGAAAGTTCTTACCACCTTTTACAACTTTAGCTACCCTGTTTATTGAAACAACCTTTTCAATAAACTCTTGATCTTCAATGTTTCTCTTTTGCAACCAATTCGCCTCCTTTCTAAAATTCTAACCCGCCTTCTCTGGCAGCTTCGGCTAATGCCTTAATGCGCCCGTGATACAGGTATCCGCCTCTATCAAAAGTAACCTTTGTAATACCCTTATCTAATGCTCTCTTTGCAACAAGTTCTCCAACCTTTTTAGCTGTTTCTATATTGCATCCAGTAGCACTGTCTTTCAGTGACGGATCAAGTGTTGATGCAGAAACCAGCGTATGGCCTTCTTCATCATTTATTATCTGAACATATATATGCCTTAAGCTCATAAATACGTTTAATCTGGGTCTTTCAGCTGTGCCAAAAACTTTTTTTCTCACTCTGTCATGTCTTTTTCCCCGGGCAATTTTACGAGATTGTTTCTTCAGCATTTGCCTTCCCTCCTTATGCCTTATTTCGCTCCGGTCTTACCTACCTTGCGCCTTACATATTCTTTTTCATATCTTATACCCTTGCCCTTATAAGGCTCCGGCTCTCTAACTTTCCTTATATTGGCGGCAACTTGACCTACGAGTTCCTTGTCAACGCCTTTTACGGAAATTTTATTTGGCGCTGGCACCTCAAACTCAATGCCCTTGGGCGGTTCAAATTCCACTGGGTGCGAATAACCCACAGTTAGAACTAATTTATTTCCCTGTTTTGCAGCTTTGTAGCCTACACCTTCTAGTTCCAATTTCTTTTCATAGCCATTGACAACACCATCCACCATGTTGGCTATCAAACTGCGCGTTAATCCGTGCAATGCTTTATACATACTACCCGATGGCCGTTCTACAACAATAGCAGAATCCTCAATGATTATCTTCATATCTTTATGAAGTTCGCGACTTAAAGAGCCTTTAGGGCCTTTCACTTGTAATGTGCTGCCGTCAAGTTTCACTTCTACACCATTAGGTATTTGTACTGGCAATTTGCCAATCCTAGACATCTCCTAGCACCTCCTTTTTGTCTACCATACGTAACAAATTACTTCGCCACCGACTTGTTCGCGCCTAGCCTGCTTATCGGTCATTATACCCCGGGATGTTGATAAGATCACAGTCCCCAATCCACCCATTACTTGAGGAACCTCATCTTTTTTTGCATAAATCCTCAAACCGGGTTTTGATATTCTTTTAATACCAGTTATGATCTTTTGTTTATTTGGACCATATTTTAAGTAAACCCTTATAATGCCCTGCTTATCATCTTGGATTATTTCGTAGTCGCGGATATATCCTTCATCCTTTAAGGTCTGAGCTATGTCCCTCTTCATATTCGAGCAGGGTATATCTACTGAAAGATGGCCCGCATCGCTGCCATTTCTAATACGTGTAAGCATATCTGCAATTACGTCCGTCATAGCCAATATAACTACCTCCCTTCATTCTTCGGCATTCTACCAGCTTGCTTTTCTTACTCCAGGTATCTCGCCTTTATGTGCCAATTCCCTAAAACATATACGGCAAATACCAAACTTCCTTATATAACCATGTGGTCTACCACATATTTTGCATCTGTTATATCTTCTCGTAGAGAATTTTGGAGTTCTCTTTTGCCTAGCTATCAAAGATTTTTTTGCCACGCTTTTCACTCCTTTCTAGTGAGCAAAGGGCATCCCTAGACTACTTAAAAGCTCACGCGCTTCTTCATCTGTTTCAGCTGTCGTTA
>DUTQ01000329.1 GCA_012841995.1 Thermoanaerobacterales bacterium
CAATTTTTAATGTAAGGCGAAAACGTTTTTTCATCACTTATCACCACTTTTGTTTCTGCCAGGCTGCAACTTTATCTTCTTAATAAACCGATCAAGTTGATCTGAAAAACTTTTATTTATAAAAACCTCGTTGGCCTCTGCCTCAAAAATCAATTCGGCTATATCATCGTCAAGCTTTTCAAAGATACACATGTCTTTTTGTGATACCCCTAACATAAATAAACCTTGAGGTGTTTTGACAATGTAAATTCCTTGATCATTACCTAATGGCAACCTATCTATTATTTCCATATACTTGCTCTTTACATTTGAATGTACATGTTTTGTTGCAATCCATCGAGTTGTTAAGAAAGCCATCACTGATATCATTATAAATATAAACAAATAGGCAAAAAACGTTAATAAATTAATTTTAGGAACAAAGCTGGTTTTAACTTTATCGTCTGATCCATCGAATTCATATTTATTTAGATTATCTATATTTGGTTCTGCTAAACAGATACAACTCTGTGCTGCAATTATAAAAATCAATATAAGTATAAAGACATGCTTAATTCTGTAACTCATATGGGCTCCTCTTTTTAGACTACTTTATTTTAATGCCTTATTAACTGCCTCTATCACACGTTCAGGTTGAAAAGGCTTTACAACAAAATCTTTTGCTCCGGCTTGTATTGCCTCAATCACCATGGCCTGTTGACCCATTGCTGAACACATAATAATCTTTGATGATGGATCAATGGATTTAATATTCTTTACAGCTTCAATCCCGTCCATTTCAGGCATCGTAATATCCATTATTACTAAATCTGGTTTTAATTCTTTGTATTTGTCGACAGCTATAGCTCCGTTTTCCGCTTCACCCGTTACTTGATGACCATTTTTCGTTAAAATATCTTTAATCATCATGCGCATAAATGCAGCATCATCTACTATTAATATTTCAGCCATTAAACTCATCCTCCTATTTATTGTAAACTCTTGACTTTTTCTACAGAATTTACAATCTCTGTTATTCTCACACCAAAGTTATCATCTATTACTACAACTTCACCTTTGGCAATGAATTTGCCGTTTACCAAGATATCCACCGGCTCACCTGCAATCTTATTCAATTCCACAATTGAACCAGGGCTGATTTCAAGGATATCTTTTATGGTTTTAACTGTTCTTCCTAGCTCTACAGTGATTTCCAATGGAACATCCATGATCAAATCAATGCTTGTATGGTCTGTTGATGTATGCTCCTCCTCAAATACTTCAAACTGGACCGGACTTATGGTTACCTTTTCCTGCTTTTCTTTTTGTAATTTAGGTGGTGAAGCAGTTGGGGGTTTTTGAGGTTTATGTTGTTTTTGTATTTTGTTCTCATAATTTTCTTTTTGTATATTACTATCCATATTATTTTCTTGTGCTGGAGCTGTCTCCGATAAATCATAAAGATGTTCTACAAGATATTTTGCAAATTCAATTGGCATCAGTTGCATAATTTCGCTATTTAAAAGATCCCCTACCTCCATCTTAAACGAAACATTTACTATGGTTTCATCCTCTTTAAAATAGCCTTTCAGAGAATCTGTAGCAAAATTTATACGGGTTAATTCTGGTGGAGAGATGTTTATATCCTTTTTTAACATTGTGGATAAAGATGTTGCTGCAGAACCCATCATTTGATTCATAGCCTCTCCTACCGCACTCATTCTCATATCATCCAGCTCAACATCAACATTTGTTCCGTCCCCACCCATCATCAAATCCGCAATAATTTTCGCATCTTTTTCTTTTATTATCATTAAATTACTGCCGCTTAATCCCTTTGTATATGAAACCTCTACTGCTATAAAAGGAAAAGGATACATGTTTTTCAAGCTATTTATGGTCGTTATGCTGACATTAGGCGTGGTTATCTTGACTTTATTTCTAAGCAAGGTATACAGGGTCGTTGCAGAAGTTCCTATTGATATGTTTCCAATTTCTCCCAGCGCATCTCTTTCTTCCCTTGTTAAAACAATTTCCTCAGCATTTTCTACACCATCATTGTCTTTCGTAAGTTCCTTTATCTCGTCATCAGACAGCAGCTGCTCATCCATTTGGCTCATCCTCCTCAGAAACTTTTCTTGTGACTTTTAAAGCCATTTTATTATTATGTATACCAACCAACCCTTTAAACTTTAACTGTTCTTGTACATATAGGCTTGCCTCGCTATGAACATCTCTATCAAGCGCTATGACATCTCCAACCTTTAAATCAAGAAATTCGCCAACAGAGAGAATTGCTTTCCCCAGTTCTGCCTTTAATTCCACATGAGTATTTGATAGCTTTTGGCGCAATACAGGTGTAGATTTTTTTGCCCCTTCTTCTCTTTTGCTGGAAAACCACATTTTAGCAGATAGTTTTGGAGCTATAGGCTCAATAACTATATGTGGTATACACAGATTTATCATGCCATCGCTCTTTCCAACTTTTGCATTAAATGTAATCAAAGCAACTGCCTCATTTGGAGATATAAGTTGTACAAATTGTGAATTAGTCTCTATCTTTTCTAAAGACGGATTAATATCAGCAACGTCTTTCCACGCTTCGTGTAAAATGCTCATCATTTTTGTAAAGACTCTTTCAATTATACTATTTTCTATTTCTGTAGGTTCGCGAACTTTTTCTTTAAATTCGCCGCTTCCCCCCAGTAATCTATCTATAATGGCAAAAGCCACTGACGGATTAATTTCCAAAACACTTGCACCTTTAAGAGGGGCGAAATCTATGACAGCAATTAGTGAAGGATTTGGCAAAGATGATATAAATTCATTATACGACATTTGTTCAACAAAAAATACGGAAATATTAACGACAGTTCGCAATTGAGCTGAAAGCCATGTTGTCATTAGTCTAGCAAAGTTTTCATGAATCATATTAAGGGTATGAAGCTGTTCCTTAGAGAACTTATTTGGTCTCTTAAAGTCATAAACCCTTATTTTCTTTTTTTCTTCTTTATCCTTTATCTCTTCGGCATTTACTTCACCAGTAGATAGTGCGGAAAGAAGGGCATCTATTTCACTTTGTGAAAGAATATCCGCCAATCTTTATCCCCTCCTATATCAATTAACTATTATGCTTGTAAAAAAAACATCTACAACTTCTCCATCAATTGTATCGTTTATGGATTGCTTGATTAATTTGCGAAGTTCTTCCATGCCTTTGCTATCTCTGACTTCATCTATACTTTTTGATCTTAAAATAGTAAGGATCTTGTCTCTGATCTCGCAATCTTTGACTTCAAGTTCTTTTTCAGTGTCTTTATCATGCAATAGATATACAAGTGAAAGCTTTATATATCCTCTGTCTTTTAGGTTTGTTAAAAAGTCACCAGCAGAGTATGTTACATTTTGATTTTGATTTTGCATGGATTTTGTAATATCTTTACCGATTATGTTTTTTGCAACAAAGTAAGTGGTCATTGTAGTTATTATCATTATTATAAATAATAAAAGTATTATTAGCAGTACCTTGTTGGATTTTGATTTATTCTTTGGTTGAGCTTGCTGTGTGGCCAAGTTTATTCCTCCCTTTTTCAAGGCTCTTTTGCTTCTGATGTAGATTTCAGGATAATAATATCAACTCGCCTATTTAAAGCCCTGTGATTTTCTGTATCATTAGGTGCTATAGGCCTATATTCACTATATCCTGAAGCTGATAGAATATATGGTGACATGTTATGCTTTTCTATAAAATATCGAATCACATTTACAGCTCTTGTAGTAGAGAGTTCCCAATTTGATGGAAATTCCGCTGTGTGTATCGGCCGATTATCTGTATGACCCTCAACCCTTATTTGGTGTTGACTTTCTTTTAAAATAGGAGCAATTTTATCTAAAATCACTTTCTCATTGTCTTTAATATAAGCCTTTCCTGAGTCGAAAAGCACTCCTTCAGTAAAACTTATAGTAATTCCTCTTTCATCCATATTTACCTGGACACCGTTTAGATCATTTTGGCTGATGACATC
>DUTQ01000330.1 GCA_012841995.1 Thermoanaerobacterales bacterium
AACAGGATATTGTGCTGAAGATTTATCCTATTTGTGCTCACTGTTATATGGCCTTTTGTCTTGTCATCAGAGGCTTTGGTCTTTACATTTATCATCACATCTTTTGGGAATACCATAATATTCTTATATGCATAAATCTCTTCATCTTCTGCTTGAGCATTATAGATATTAAAGCTTGTTGATTCAGGATACCATTCATCCTTATTCACTTTAGGTGTATAGATGATTTCGGCATGACCGTTCTCATCACATACCACTTGATTTTCATTGTTTTTTCTATCTTCATAGTAATCGTATTTCAACTTTAAGCCAGATACGGGAGTCCCTTCGTAGAAACTAGCATCGATTGATAGTTTAGCTGTTTCCCAACTGAATATCTTATCTTTGTCAAACTTTGCATCTATTTTATAGGCAGGCTTTGTATACTCTGATATATTGAAGTATCTTCTTGTAATAAGCCTATCGCCGTCTTTTAAGTCAATAGTGTAACTGCCCGGCGTGAGGTTCTTTATCTCAAATTTTTCTTCATATGTGTTAAAATCTGAAAGCTCTATTTGCTTTTTTTGTATCTCTAAAAAATCTCCTTCATAGTTGTCTTTGCTCAAACACAAAACAGCACGAGAAAGCCCTTGGGAAACTTCTCGCGGCTTTGCCATTCCCCACACATGCACGGTATCATTTGGCAGGTACATACCCCGATCTAAAAACATATAAGACCAATAATCGGTATTACCAGTTGAGCCATCGCTTGAATAATAATAAAAATCTTCATAAATATCATAATTGAGTTTTGCCCTTACCAAAAACAGTTGTTTACCTTTAACATCAATTTTAAAGTATGCCCTTTCAAAGCCTTCTTCAAGCTTTAGTTTTTCCTTTATAACAGCTACTCCATCTGCATCTGTTGTTGCCAAATTTGACGTGACAAGGTCTTTTACTTTTGCCCCTTGGACTGGCTCTGATGTATTGATATCGTTTACCCAAACTAGATTTTCTTCTTCACCTACTATGGCATATACCGCCAAGTCATTTACCTGAACATGAGTCTGCCAGTTTTCATCAGCCAGTGACATGTCAATTAGGTAATCACCTACATCCAGCTTATCGGGTAATACAAGAAATGCAGGATACCAGGCATCTGGTTCTGTTGTCTGCAATTGAGTTGTGAATTCTGAAATTTTCTCAAACCTGCTTTCCTCGATTTTAATCTTTGCTTCAGCTGGTTCATGCCATGATAATTTGGTTTCATCAATCTTTTTTATGTTGTCTATAAAATCCTGCTTGTCTTTATATTTATAGATGTTTACAAGAAATTGTTTGCCTTTGAAACTACCGTCTGCATTAACCTCAATTACCTGTGGGGTCTTTGTTGTAAAATCCAGCAGCTCATCCGTAAAATTCAAGTAGCCTTTATCTTGATCGGCTTCAGTCTTGAATTTAAACACATAATCTTGTTTTAGAACCTCTTTGCTGTCTTTGAGCCCAAAACCTTTTTTTATCTTTACTGTATATAGCTTGTTCTTTTCAAGCCCCTTATGAACAAACACCGCTGTGTTTTTATTGTATTCAAACCGGCCTTCTACTTTTGGCGTAATTTCAAAATAGTCATCTATAGCTTCTATCCCAGGATAACTAAATTGAATCTCAATACCTGAATCTATCGGAACATAAAGCCCTCTATCCCGCGGCAATGTCCTGACAACCTTAAAATCCCTTTTAGTTTGAAAAGCCCATGAAAAACTCTTATCCTCTTTGCCTTTTATGCTTACTTGATAAACAGTGTTGGGTTTTAGTGATTTGTCAAACTCAAGTAGAAACTCATTGTCACTCTCTTTCTTAACTTTATAATCATGCTTTGGCAAGACCTTTACTATGTTTTTTATTTGGCCTGCAGTCATGGCCTCTTTTGATGTGATCTTTATGGGAGAATCCAGCTCCATCCCTGCTGCATCTGCTAAAACCGGAAATATATTGAAATTGTCAGCTGGGTTTATAAATCTGCCCGGATTGTCATTGCTGCTGATTGCCCAATATGCCAAACTAGACAGCAGTATTATTGCTACTAGCACCACTACAACCTGCTTTTGCCGTTCCATATTAAAACCCCCACTTTATTTTTTAGCGAATCATTTATAGATAGATATTCTATTATTGTAGACGTTTTACCTTTCAATTTGTTTCACTTGGATAAAGATTTGATAAATCTTTGCTTTGTTTAAAATAAACAAAAAAGGCGTATTCACGCCTTGTGTAATATTGTTTAAGTTTTATAACTCTATTATTTCGGCCCAAACTTTATCACTTTCAATATAGAGTCTTGCTACACTTACAGGTAGTCTAAATCTTCTCGGGCCGGCACTTCCAGGGTTTAAATAAAGGACCTGCTGTTCTGTTAATACGGATGGTCTGTGGGAGTGGCCGCTTATCACCACATCAAACCCGGAGGATTTTGGATCCAGGTTTAAGTCATTGATATCATGTAAAATGTATATAAACTTGCCTTCTATCTCAACCACTTCAGTCAGAGGCAATTCTCTTGCCCAAGGAGCTATGTCGCAATTGCCTCGCACGGCGACAACTGGTGCGATTGTTTCAAGTGATTGAAGCACTTCTGGCCTTCCTACATCGCCTGCATGTATTATTTTCTCACACCCGGAAAGGGCATCAAAGACCTGCTCTCTTAAAAGGCCATGTGTATCAGAAACTACACCTATTACTGCCACATTTCTTCACTCCCTTGTATAGTTACAGAAAATAGGGCTTTACTCCATTTTGAGTACATTAGGCTTTATTCTATTTACAGCTTCTTCAATGCTCATCATATCTTGGTCGCCTGATTTCATATCTTTTAATGTCAGGGATTTATTTTTAACTTCATCTTCACCAATCAATATAGCAAAAGGCATGTCCTGTTTGTTTGCATAAGAAAGTTTTTTGCCGATTTTTGCTTCATCAAAATATATCTCTGAAACTATGCCGTATTTTCGCAAACTATTTCTTATTTGTATACAATAAGTATTATGGCTTTCTTCCATAGGGACAAGCAATACTTGTGAGGGGGTTGACGGCACATCATCTGTTTTAATAATACCCGCTTCTCTCAATTGATAGAAAAGCCGTGTAAGCCCTATTGAGATACCTACTCCCGGCAATTTTTGTTTTGTATAAAATTCAGCCAGATTTTCATACCTGCCACCAGAACATATGCTGCCTATTTCAGGGTAATCATTTAGGAATGTCTCGTAAACTGTCCCTGTATAGTAATCCAATCCCCTGGCAATGGTTAGATCTATAGCAAAATTATCTTCAGGCACATTGAAATTTCTT
>DUTQ01000331.1 GCA_012841995.1 Thermoanaerobacterales bacterium
AATCCTGGGTGAATACATTTTTTTTATAGAAGTGGAAGGTCACAGGCTGAATGAACCATTAAAGACTGCTCTAGTTGAGCTTAATCGGTTGACATAAGAGCCTAGGACCTTACAAAAACCTGTCAACCGATTAAGCTCAACTAGAGCAGTCTTTAATGGTTCATTCAGCCTGTGACCTTCCACTTCTATAAAAAAAATGTATTCACCCAGGATTCTCTTTGAGGGCCTGGATTCTATCTTGGTTAAATTAAGCTGCTGTTGTGCAAATACCTTTAAACATTTAAAAAGGCTTCCGGGGCGATTTGCCGTTGAAAAAACAAGAGTGGTCTTGTCATGACCTGTAGACGGTTTATCTTCTGTTGAAAGCAAATAAAAACGTGTCATATTATTTTGGCTGTCCTGTATACTTTCAGCTACCACTGTTAGATTGTATAATTTAGAAAGGGATTGATTGCCTATTGCCGCAATGCCATAGGAGGGGCTTTTAGCAACTATATTTGCACCTTCGGCAGTGCTCGCTACTTCTTTTAATACAGCATGGGGCAAGTTCTTCATTAAAAATTTGCAACACTGGAAAAGAGCCTGAGGATGAGAATATACCTCCTTTATTTCTTCGAGAGGTATGCTTTTCTTGGCAAACAGATGTTGAACGATTGGTAAAACCACCTCTCCGGCAATCATAACCTCCGTTTCGTGAATAAGACAATCTATGGTCATATTGACGGAACCTTCAAGGGAGTTTTCAATGGGCACGATAGCCATATCTATTTGATTTCCGACGGCATTTATAACATCGATGATTGTAGGAAATGCTATTTTCCTATATGAATCAGGACCTAATCCGCTTTTGTTTATCCAATTATCGAGAGTTTCCTCAGAGAAAGTTCCATGTGGTCCCAAGAATCCTATTTTAATTTTAATCATCTCCATTTCCTACTCTTAAAAGCGTTATGTAATATGGGAAGTTAACACACTGAAGGCCAAAGAAGAATTGCAAGACATAAAGCTTTATCAGTCTCTGATACTCTTGGTTGATACCCGTCGCCTGCATTCGACAAAATTCGGACGGTGCCAGGCACCTTGCAGTCTCTCCGATTTAGGATTATACTTTTTTAAAACTGTTTCAGTAAATTTCCTCCCGAAGGAGCCCGTTCCTCCCGTTATTAGTATTGATGCATTATGTAACATTCTTTCATCCCTCGCTATGTTTCAAACTAATTACAATATGTATCAAAGCTTATTGCAGGTTCCATTATCGGAGAATAAATTATCCTCTATGTTAGGGTTCAGGCCTAACTTGCTAAATGAATAAGTTAAGAAGTTAAGCCTGACCCCCTCGATTATGATATGATGTACGGTTTCAGCGTTTTTTCCAGTTCTTGTTTCCACATCTTGAAAACCGGTAAAATATCTTCTCCCACTTGTTTTTCTAAGTTTATCTCTCTTTTCTGTTCATAACTGCTGACTATATTACTCATGGTCCTTTTTAAAATCTCTGCGAAAATTGCTATATCGCTTTCCGGCAATTCGCTCTTCATGGACTCAATGGCAGATTCAACACTAGCAATCCCTATCATGATATCTTGAAGAAGAATAAACGCTTCTTCATATCTGAGTTCCGATAGTTGTTTTTTTACATGGTAAAAACCTTCTTCAATGGTAGATAATAGCGGAAATATATTTTGTATGACTTCTAAATATTTTTCGACCATGCTTTCCCCTCTTTTTACCCTTTATTCAATCGCCATATTCTTATATTTACCATCTAATATCCCGCAAGCCAAATCAACATACTCTTTTACAATAACTGCGGTATTTAAAAGAATTTTTTCTTTTGATTCAACGGCTTTTTCTCTATCAGAACCTTTGTATCCAAAGGTTGTTTTTATACTTAAAAAATCAGAGCTTAAATCATTAATTATAACTTCTTTATATAAGGGGATTTCTTCCATTCTCTTTTGAAGGGTTTCTAAATACCTTATTTCACTTTCCATTTTCCTTATACTTGCATTTTTTTGTTTAAGTTTATTTAATTTGTTTAAAAATTTCATCATATCATTTAGTACAATTTTAATATCATTTAGTTCTTCTTTCATAATATCTAATGCTTTGTTTATTTTTTCATGGTATTCTTTTTGAAGTTTTTCATCTTTTATCCTTGCATCTATTTCTTCTTGTATGTGAATAAAGGGTGCTCCTTCTAAAATGCTCTCGAATACTTCTTGTGCAGTTAAATTTACCGAACCGTCAATTCCCAAACCGCCTTCTGTGGCATTTATAAATTCAATATTTGGGTGCCTTTTAACTGTATCTTCTATTGAGTATTTCATGCTTAAAAATACATCTGTTGTATATACTTTTTCTCCATATATGTTTTCAACAACGGTATATCTTTTTTTTGCTAAATGTTCTTGGTCTCTTTTTTCCGTTTCTTCACCTAATCCCTTTGCATGAAGTCCTTCTTCTGTATAGGATAGGTCTTGTCCCATAAACACAATTCTTTTTAACCCTATATCACATAAAAAGTTTACGGTGGCATTGGCTACTGATGCACCGGATAGAAATTCTTGGTAATCTATGCCTGCTTTTTTATAAATATATTTTGTTGCTTGTCCAGATTCTAATGCCATTCGTATTTTAGGGCCTTTATATTCCGGTAAAATTTCATAATACAGGGATTCTGAAAATAGTAAAGCAGAAGTTTGTGTATTGATATTTTTAAAAAGCTTTTGTTCAGCAGGCCAGCCATCAATAGCTACTCTAAAATGTGGTATAATGCCCCTGCTTTCTAATATTTTAATAGCAGAGCCTACCGCAAATATGAGGGCTTTTTCTTTTAGTTTTTCGAGCATATGAATATTTTTATTTAAAGAAGGCCCTGCTGAGACAATAACAGCTGTCTTGCCTTTAAGACTATCTATTATACATTCAACAGGAATTGTCCTTTCTGTTTTTAAATTTTTTATGGTATTAAAAAGCCATAATCTCCATGAAACCGAAAATGTGCTTATATCTGTTCGCCTTACTTTTAAATATTTAAAAAGTTTTGTCGTCATGTTGTTATAATAAGTATTAAATACACAACAATAAGATACATGAAAAGCCATTGATGGGTTTTTGGCTTGAGCCATTTTAGAAAACAATATTTCTACTATAAAGTCTTCGCTTTTGTTCACCAAGAAACTTATGCTTAAATTTTTCTTAACTTTAAGCATTTTTGCTAAATCCCAATTCTTTAAGTATTCCTTAAAAATCTCCAAAGAAGGTTCAATGACGACAATTTCATATAAGTTCTTATATTTATTTATTATATGTTCAAGTGCATACCCATTACCTATCCCAAATAAAATAAGGGTATCCACATTGTTTTCAACACTGCTTAGCATCATCTTTATTTCATTTTCCATGTTATAAATACTGTGCATAAAGCATTTAGCCTCATTAGACTCCATAATATAATTATTCTGGTCAGGCATTTTTTCTATGTGAATGTTTTGTAAAGGAGTTTCTGCTGTTAAAGTTTTGTACAAGTCTGGAGCATTTAGTTTAATAAATTTTTTGTTCTTATTATAAATATTCATTATTTACTCTCCTTTACGTTAAAT
>DUTQ01000043.1 GCA_012841995.1 Thermoanaerobacterales bacterium
GATTTTTAAAAAGATCTATTATTGCTTCAGCTAGTCCATGTGCTTCAGTCATTGTGTGAGTACCTCTTCCGCTAAAATTGTGCTGTTTTGCCAAAGAGAATTTTTCCGGAGTCAATATACCCATAAACCCTGCTTCACCTGCTATTATCACCGGCTTTTTCATTGCCATAGCTTCTAATGCTACCCTGCCAACACCTACTGCAACATCTGCAAGGTTCATAAGTGCTGGGGTATCTACTCTTGCCCCTGTAACTATAACCTTTTGCTGACCTCTACTTTTATTGTAATCATCTGCCATGCTTTTTATCGCTTTGTATTTATCTCCTTCGCCTACCACAAGTAATTTAGTTGAAGGAAAATGTCTTTCAATTTCAGGCATTGATTGTATAAGTTTTATTGCAATCTCGCCTCTTGGTCCCATAAGCCGGCTAATATAAACTATTTTCAAGTCTTCAGGTAGTAGGTTGAATTCTTTCTCAACCTGCAATGTATCAATGGCAGGATCAAACTTTTCAAGGTCTATGCCATTTGGTATCACGTGAATCTTTTCTGGGGGGACCTTAAAGTTTTTTATCAAATGTTTTCTCACATCATCACTTACGGCAATGATTTCCTTGCCCCAAGCAGTAATTAGACCCATACCCCATTTAGTAGAATATATTCCATGTGATGTAGTTATAAACGGACAGCCAGTTATGCATGTAACCCATTGAGTTATCCACGCTGGTATGCGAGCATGTGCATGTATAATATCCACATCATATTCTTTAACAAGCCTAATCATTCCGCTTATGGACGTCATCAAGCTCATAGGTGTCTTTTTATCCAGTGACAAGGTAAAGTGCTCGATTCCCATCTCGTGAAGCTGAGATGTCAATTTTCCCCCGTGAGACGTAACCAAGACACGGACTCCATTTTTTTTAAGTTGATTGGCAAGTGATATCACATGAGTTTCTGCTCCACCGGCATCAAGGGACATCAATGCCAGCAATACTGTAATACGTTCCATTAAAAAAGCCTCTCTCTCTCGAGGAATTTGCTAAAAAAAGTATATCATCACATAAGAACAAAGTAAAGTTATTTGGTCACCGAAATATCCCCGCGCACTATGACTACAACATTGCTTTCTGCTATTATCCCCCTGCCATCGTCCCTTGGGACAATTAAGAGATGGTTTTTTGGCGCCTTGTCTACTTTTGTAAGATCTTTTCCAGCTGTTACATCGGCTAACCCTCCGCCTATACTATCTATAACTGATGCATTTCCGCTTCTTAAAATAATCTCTGTACCCTTGCTCCCTATGAGTTTTTCGCCTTTTGCTAGGTAAATAACCTCAAGACTATTGGAGCCACCAGATTTTGCATCAATATACTGTTTCAGATTTTGTATTATTCCATCTACATAGCTTTTCGTTACAATGGGATCACCTTCAGACCCGGGTTCTGGAATATCAGCTTTTACCGTCATAGCAAAAACGCTAAATATTATTAAGCAAAATATAGACAAAAAAATCTTGTTTATTTTTTTCATTTTATATCAACTCCTTGTTTAGAGTAACAACTGTATATATTCTACAAATCCGATGTTTTTCCTTTTATTAAAAAGAAAAAAGGCTTTTTGTTAAAGTTATTAAAACAAACAAGCCTTTTTTCTAAAATATATTTGATAAAATGTTAATTTTTAGGAAACTAAAAGATTGTATGGATTTTCCTACATTCCCATGTAGGCTTTTTTCACCAGATCGCTTGTGAGAAGCTCGCTACCTGTACCGTGGCCGATTATTTTGCCTGTTTGTAGTACATACGCCCTATCGGCCATCTCCAGAGCCTCCTGAACTTTTTGTTCTACTAATAGCACCGTTATGCCTCTTTTTGAGATTTCCTTTAAAATCTCCATAACCTTATCAACCAATATAGGCATAAGACCGAGAGACATCTCATCTACCAGGAGCAACTTTGGTCGTGACATCAAGCCTCGTGCTATGGCCAACATCTGCTGTTCGCCTCCTGAAAGTGTTTCCGCTTTTTGCCCCTCTCTCTCCTTTAATCTGGGAAATATTTCAAATACTTCTTTCAGTATTTTTTCAATTTCAGCTTCAGAATCTATTGTATATGCGCCAAGTAAAAGGTTGTCTCTAACTGACATCTTGCTGAAAACATGACGTCCTTCGGGAACATGTGCAATCCCCAATGAAACTATTTCATGAGCAGGCATAACATCGATGCGCTTTCCCTCAAACTCTATCTCGCCAGAAAAAGGTCTTATAAGCCCTGAAATTGCTCTTAAAATAGTTGTCTTTCCAGCTCCATTTGAACCTACTATCGACACCAGTTCTCCTTCATTAACCTCAAAGGAAACATCAAAGATAACCGGCACATTATCATACCCAGTGTTAAGATTTTTTACTTTTAGCATGATATCTCTCCCCCAGATAGGCTTTAATAACTTCTTCATTATTGGTGACTTTCTCCGGCACATCATCAGCTATCTTTTTACCAGCATTTAAGACTACTACTCTGTCAGAAATAGGCATTATAGCTTCCATGATATGCTCAACAATTAAGAGGGTAATGCCTTCATCCCGCAACTTAAGGCATAGGTCCATTGCTTCTTTGATTTCAGTCTGATTTAAACCTGCCATTGCCTCATCAAGCATGAGCATCTTTGGGTCTGTAGCAAGAGCTCGACCTATTTCCAGCCTCTTTTTATCTGCAATAGTGAGGCTTCCTGCCAAAATGTCGCTCTTATCTGTCAGATGAACGATTTCCAATATTTCTTGTGCAACCTTTTCAGCTTGTGCTCGGACGGGATTTCGTAAAAATGCCCCTGTTAAAATGTTTTCTTTTACTGTCATATCTTTAAGTGGTTTTACTATCTGGAATGTCCTTGTAAGCCCTAATTTTGCTACATAGTAAGGAGTCTTACCGGTAATATCTTCTCCATCAAAGATTATTTTACCAGAATAGGGCTTGTAAAAACCTGTTATGCAATTAAACAAAGTGGTTTTCCCAGCACCGTTTGGCCCGATTAAACTGACTATCTCACCTTTATTTACCGTAAAACTTACATCCTGATTAGCAACCAGATTGCCAAATTTCATTGTTACGTTTTTTATCTCAAGCATTGGCTTTGGCATCATATGCACCTCTTTCCACTTTGCGTTTCTTCTTAAATGCCCCAAGAATGCCGCGAGGCTCAAAGCATGCCACAACCACTATTAAGGCACCAAAAATAATAAGGTCTATGCCTTTGCCTGTCCCGCCAAAAAATATCCTCGTGTATTCAGATAGCGGGATTAATATGGCAGCACCTATGATGGGGCCATAAATATTCCCTAAGCCGCCGAGGACAGTAAGGAGAACTATCTTCATTGATATATCAAGTGAAAACAACATAAATGGATCAATGTAAAGTATATATTGAGCATACAATGTACCAAAAGCAGCAGATAAGGCAGCACTTACCATCATTGCATATAGCTTGTACACCGTAGTATTTATGCCTATAGATTCAGCTGCCTCATTGCTTTCTCTTATAGCCTTTAGATAAAAACCCATTCTGTTTTTTTCAATATAATTTGCAATCAATATTGAGATTACAAATAAACAATAGGCAATTATAAAATAAGGAATCTTCGATGTATGGAATTGCATTGAGGCAAGGCTTTCATCTACAATTGGTATCATAATACCTGTAGCCCCCTCAACATAATCCCAGCTTATAAACAATTGTTTTGTTATCTCTGCAATAGCCATTGTAGCAATGGCAAAATAGTGCCCTTTTAATTTAAAGCACGGATAACTTACAAATGCCGCTACTAGTGTAGAAACAGCAATACCTACAAGCATTCCAACCCAGGGAGAAATGCTGAACTTGTAAAATAAGATTGTAGAAGTGTAAGCTCCTATGCCAAAGAAAGCTGCATGACCAAAAGATGTCTGACCAGCAAAGCCAGTTATTAAGTTCCAAGCCTCACCTAGCCCGGCAAAAATTAGAAAAATTATTAACATGTGCTGGAAATTGATATCAGCCTTTATGAAGGGCAATACTAAAATCACTAGTAATATTATGATTAAAGGGCTTATCTTTGATTTTTTCATGAAATCACCACCCAAAAAGTCCTTTTGGCCTTACTTGAATAACTAACAAATATATTAAAAATACAATTGCATATTTAAACTCAGTGCCAATATAATATCCACCTAATGCCTCTGCAAGCCCAATAATCAACCCACCATAAAGTGCCCCGCTTATATTTCCAAAACCACCCAAGGCTACGATAACAAACGCCAGTAAGCTATATAATACCCCTGCATCAGGCGATACAGGGAAAAAACTCGCCATCAATGCTCCTGCAACTCCTACACAGGCACCGGACAGGCCAAAGGTCAGTGCATAGACTTTTTCTGTATCTATGCCCATGAGTTTTGCTGTGTTCCTGTCTAAAGCCGCAGCTTGAATGGCTCTCCCGGTTTTAGTTCTTTGTATAAAATAAAATACCAACAATGTCATGATAATGCTTCCTATGGCAGCCACTAATTGGGGAAGACCGACTACTACAGGCCCTAGCATAACTTTCTTATCAGACACAAAACAATCGCCTATAAACCTATAGTTAGGTGACCATAAAAACTGTGCAAGATTCCTTATAAAAAGAGAAAGTCCAAATGTGGCTAGAAGAGCAGTTAATCCTGGTGCATCGATAACTCTCTTGATTATCAGCTTATATGTTAAAACACCAACACCAAAAACCAATACAGCCACTATTGGGAGAGAAACCAAAGGATCTAAATTTACAAGAGAATACATCCAAAAAGCAGAATACATTGCAATCATCAAAAACTCGCCATGGGCAAAGTTAATGATATCCATGACTCCCCATACTAGCGTCAGCCCAATGGCAACAAGAGAGTAGACAAATCCTAATAACAAACCGCTAGCTATGACTTGTGCAAACATTTTATTCCTCCTCTAACTGCATTATCAAAAAAAAGGGCTTAACAACTCATATGTCAAGCCCCTCCATAAACTTACCGTTCGCTCCAATCTGGAAAAGCGGGAATTGGCTCTTTTGTTTGATTATCTTCAGGCCAAACAGCTTCATAGATGCCTTCCTGTATCTGAGTTATTACAGATGCAGAATATTTGTTTTGACCATCCTCTCCAAACTGTATTTTGCCTGATACAAAGTATGGAGCATAAAATTCTTCAGTCTTAAGCACTTTCTGTACTTTTTCAGCTTCAGTAGTGCCAGCTTTGTCAATGGCTTCTGCGATTACCATAGCTGATGCAAATTCTTCCAATGTCGGGCCATCGATATCAGCACCGGCTTTTTCTTTGTAAATATCGTTTATCAGCTTGAGATCTTCCATTTTTCCAAATAGTGCTGATGTGGTTGCATTTGGTCCTCCGAAATAGTCAGCATCTTTGCCTAGGTTTATTACAAACTGTGGGTCTTGATAACCACCGCAGTATGATAAGACCGCTTTTGGTACAATATTGAGCTCTTTGTATTTCTTTACAAATTGTGTAAAATCACCGATATATGAGGCGTGGAAAATCGCATCGGCATTTGCAGCCTTTAATTTTTGAGCTTCAGTATCAACATTTGATACATCGGCAGGGTACTTGATATCTGCTACCAATTCAAAACCATCATCTTTATAGTTCTCTATAATTTCATTAACCATTTGATAAGCATGGACACCGTACTCATTATCAATATAAACAA
>DUTQ01000332.1 GCA_012841995.1 Thermoanaerobacterales bacterium
GGTGCAATATTTTGCCTAATGTATTAAGCCTTCCATTCAAAAATAGTCTGTTCTTGTATATCAGTTTCAAGGGCCTCCAAAGCTTTTTTTACTATCTTCATTCTCATATCTTGTTCATTCTCAAAATTCAGGCTCGGATCCCCTAAAGGATGTGGAATAGCAACACCGGGAACAATTCTATTTGCTCCAACAGATTGAGAAATTGTTGTAATAGTGCATATATGAACAATTGGAATGCCAAATCTTTCAATTTCCTTTACTACCGTTGCGCCGCAACGGGTGCAGGTCCCTCATGTAGATGTGAGAATTACTCCGTCTATTCCCACATCTTTTAATTCTTTGCCTATCTCTTTGCCAAACTTTTCTGCATTAGCTACAGATGTTCCTGTACCAACAGTACCATAGAAGTAATCGTATATCTTGCCTATTTTGCCCTGTATTTCAAGTTGTCTCAGAACATCCAGGGGCAATATCCTGTCTGGATCCTCATTTGCATATACTGGATCATAGCCTCCATGAATAGTTTGATATTCGCCTTTTTTTAAATCATTGATACCTTTTATATTGTATTTTCCATATTTTGTAGCACTTGCCGATTCTATCCTGTCAGGATTACCCCAAGGTACAATTCCACCACTACAAATAAGTGCTATTGTTGCTTTAGAGATATTTGTTATGGGTTTTGCCGGTTTGACTCTATCAAATTTGGGCATGGAAAGTTCAGTCTCGAATTCTTCTCCTTTCAACCTTTTTAAGAGCATTTCAACTGCTCGCAGTGACCCGCGCTTTTCGGAAAAAACCGTTACTCTTCTTCCTTGTGGAATATAGCCATCTTTTTCAGGAATATCTAATGGAACTTGATTGACTAATTTTTTTGTGATGAGAACCATTTGAGGAAGTGCTTTTCTCATACCTGCTGCAGAATCAGATGTTGACACTATATAAACATATTTTCTGCATACATCTACTCCTGGGTTTTCAGGATACATACCCGTAACTACCGGGATACCTAATTCTTCAGAAACAAGTTTCCCGATTTCAGCACAAGCCATTCCATATCTGCCTGCATTAAACGCCGGACCTGTCACAACAACATCTGGATTATAATCTTTAATTTTATCAATAATTATTTGCAAGGTTTCATTCTTGTGTTCATTAAAATAATTATCTCCACAGATGATAGTTCCAACTACTTCACCATCATCCTTAATAAGTTGTTGAAATGCCATAGCTGGACCTATCGGTTGATCTTTAAAAATAGGTGAGATGTTGGCCTTATCTTCCCCGCCTATTTGGCCAAAAAATTGATTCACATAATATACCACACGAAACTTTTTATCCATCGAATTTGCCTCCTTTCTCATCTTTAATACATCTTTGCAGTCAAATTATGATATCCAATTTCTGATGTTGAACCAATTATGGCATTTAATTCACAAATTATACTGCCGTCTTCACATATACTCTCATCATATCCACCCGATAAATTCCTAATAGCTTCTTTACTGCCAATTACCTTATCAGCAGGTGGAAGTTTAACCAAGTGGCTCACATTTCCAGTAGAAACTATGGCTTTTGCTTCTGTCACAGCATCAGCCAAAGATTGAGATAATCCATCTCTACCTGCACATTCATCAGTTATGAGAACAGTTTTAATCCCCTCATTTTCTAATTTCTTGCATATTTGAAGTAGATCTGTATCGGGATTGCCATAACCCTCTTCAGAAATTATAGCTCCTTCAGCACCTAACATTTTTGCCATATTAGCCGCAAAATTACATGATCTAATTTTCCCCTCGAGTGTTACTTTTTCATTTGTCAGTATAACACCGAGAAAATTCAATTCCTTGCCATGTTTTTCATAAAGATCCAGAATAACTGTGTTGTTTTGATGCTGATAAGTAGTTGTTTTATCACAGGCTGCAACGCAATTTCCGCTTACCACAGCCCCATCCAAAATTTCGTTGGGATGAATAAATGTTGGAAGGGTTTGCTTTGCATCAACTCCGTATATATAGGTATCATGGAGTAAGCCTTGTGTGATCAACATTTCAATATAAACTACTCTTGGAAGGTCATGGTGTTTTTTTATGGTTTCAGCTATAGAATCGATCTCGAAGACATCAATTTCATCCGGTTTTATTTGTCTTGCAGCTTCACCTAGATAGGTTGCTGCTTTAAGCCCTGCAATTCTCACAGCCTCCTCGTGTTCATGTTCTTTTATTCCTTCTATTGGTTTTATATTTATAACAACATTATTAGTTTTAGAAAATGGGGTATACTTTGCACCTTCCCCCCACATGTCAATAACCCCTTCTTGAATTCCCACAATATCCCCAGTGGTAACTACAGCAACACCTTTTAAAGCATTTGTCAAACCCCAGCCAACCTGAGATATTTTGTGTGTCACCCCCGGAAAGCCATTACCATCTCCTTTGATTTTAACCCTTGGTTCAATTACATCCTTTACAGGAATAATGCGGATTTTTTCGCCCGGTAATGCAATGTCAATCTCTACATCTTTAATTCGAATATCTTCTTTTATTATCTCCTTAAGTTCATTTTTATTTATTTTGAGTGCTCCGTTGGATACGATTGTCTTGTCGCCAAATTCCACATTTTTAATAAAGACTTTGCCTAATTCAAGTCTCATAAAACAACCTCCCTTTAAAATAATTTTAAACAGATTCAAAATATTTCACCCTCAAAGAGAGCAAATCCAGTATACATTTGTATTTCCAAGCACATAGTATCCAACTAGTGTCAGAAAGTAATTTCCAGATGTCAATGTTAAAAATAGTAAACAAATCTCATAAAATTAATTTTTTCAAACTATGTTTAGTTCATCTAAAGCGGTTTTTAAAAACCATAAGTCTAATTTTTTATAATCATCTTCATTTAAATAATCTAGACCCTTTTGTTTTAAATGTTTGCCTAATTTCAAAATGCTTGATTCAATTATTTCAAGACTCATAACCTCGTTATTTTTTTGATTTTTAGCTACAACTATTGATTTAAATGGAGAACACATCATCTTTACATTAGCACAGAGAGGATGAGTAACAAGGGAAAAACCCTGATGTAATAAGTTTCGAGTTTTTATCAATATATCTAAAGTCGAACAGTCATGATAACTGGCAGATTTAAAATGTTGTTTTACTGAAGGGTTGTTTGTAACTATGAGATAATTCATTAGTTTTTCGCCTCCGCGTTATTTAAGCAATATTTCGCATTAATACACTATTTAATTTAAACCGCCATGTATTTAAGCATACTAAATCTTTTTTGTAGTATTAGGGGTAAATAATCGATTTTCCTAATTATATATTCAACAATTATTTCTGTTTTCCTGCTATTTGAAATATTTTCAACACAACTGTTTTACCTCATTTTTAATTATCTTTCTAAAATAAAGGTTGTATCACTGAAAACTTTACTGAACCTCCGGTATAACCTAATGTTTCATTTATAAAAAAAGCCGGGAAACCCGACTTTAAATCAATTTTGCTTTTGCATATGTTCTAAAGGTTTTTAAAATCTGTATTTTGGTTTTTTCGCCTAAAAGACTTGCCCCATTATCCACATCAATAATATATCCATCTACCCTAGCTATTCCATCGCAAGGATTTGTCACATGAGGTTCTTCTATAATTACATCAATAATTTGACCTTCATGGACTGGCATGGCCAGTTTTTTCAAATTCTCCTTGCTGCCTATGGCCTTTATGCGCATCTCCTCGGGGTGTAGTCCCTCTTTGCCTTTTATAAAAATATACTTCCCATATTGCTGCTCAAGTTGACTTAATTTACTACCTCCTGAGCCTATTACCAATGCAGCTACTAATGGATCCACCTCAATAAGTATTGCTTCTCCCTTTCGCAGATTAAAAATCCGTGCAAGCTCACGCTCAACCTTTTTTGCCATAGTCTCTTCTGATAAAATCCTGCCTTTTCCATCACAATAAGGACAAGTTTTTTGTAACATCTCATCAAGACTTTGCTTGACTTTTTTTCTTGTCATTTCAACAAGCCCCAATGATGTTATGCCAAGAATATGGGCTTTTGTTTTGTCTTTTTTAAGTTCTGTTTCTAGCAAATCCAAAACCATATTCTGGTGCTCTTCGCATTTCATATCAATAAAATCTATGATTATAATGCCGCCAATATCTCTGAGCCGTAATTGCCTGGCTATCTCTTTAGCAGCTTCGAGATTTGTCTTTAATACTGTATCTTCTAGATTAATGCTGCCGACAAATTTTCCGGTATTAACATCAATAGCCGTCAAAGCCTCGGTGTGATCGATAATAATGTATCCTCCAGATTTAAGCCAAACTCTTCTATCAAGTGCTCTATAAATTTCCGGTTCAATATTAAAATGATCAAAAATATTCTCTTTCCCTAAATAAATATTTACTCTTCCCTTTAGAGAGGGTGAAACAATAGAAATAAGCTCTATTATTTTTTGATATCCTATTTCATCATTTATATAAACTTTATCTACTTCAGGTGTCAAAATATCTCTTACTATTCTTGCCAATAAATTCATATCCTTATATATAAGTTTAGGTGCTTTGCAGCTATTTTGCTTTTTTATTATTTCAGTCCACATCCGTTCGAGATAATCTACATCAGCTCTTAATTCACTTACTTGCTTGCCTTCTGCAACTGTCCTAACAATAAGACCAATACGAGGTGGCCTTATCTCTTCAGCCATAACTTTTAGCCGGCTGCGCTCCTCCTCGTTTTCGATGCGCCTAGAAATACCTACATAATCAACTGTAGGCATTAATACCACGTACCTGCCTGGTAACGTAATATTTGTAGAAACACGTGCTCCTTTAGACCCACAAGGTTCTTTAACAACTTGCACCAATACCTCTTGACCTACTTTAAGCACATCTTTTATCGATAAATTTTTCAACCCTTCAATAACATCTTCGCCTTCGGAGGCCAATGATTCAAGGTTTAAGTCACCAACATATAGAAAAGCATTTTTGCCTAGGCCTATATCTACAAAGGCAGCCTGCATTCCTGGCAATACATTTGCGACTTTGCCTTTGTAAATATTTCCAACAATTCGCTCATCATAACTTTTTTCAACATACAATTCCACAAGTTCCCTGTTTTCCAAAACAGCTGCTCGGATTAACTCTCTATCAACATCTATAACAATCTCCTTTGACATGAAATTGTTCAACTCCTCAAAACTAAAAAATTTATATGACACATGTTTGTTTTTTAAAAATGCTTTTGTGATTTTTCTTAAACCTATATTCTGCCTTACAGTGGATACGTTATTTTTTCTCCTTCACGCAAATACATTTCTTCCCTATTTATCAATAATATGCTTACATTTCTTTCAAGATTTTCATTTAATATTGAGATCAACATTTCAGGTGTTACATTTCCATCTTGACCAATAGAAAGTTCTAAACACAATAAGCAGATCTCATCTTTGAATTCCTTTATATAGATATCGTATATAAGTGGTGCAATATCAATCAACCTTTTCCTGCTTTTTGACTGCTTTTCGATAATAATTTGCTTTCTTGCCAATATGTTTGATATCACCTTTTCAATATCAATTTGGCTGTTTTTATTTATTGCAATTTTAGCAATATATTTTGCACAGTTTAGCATATGAAGTGGAAAATCATTATTGCAAAAATCCGCATATTTTACAAGAAACCCACGAGGTAAGTATTTATTTAATCTGCATATTACATCATCTATTTCAACTTTTTCATTAAACTCTACGTCAACAAACTCACTACTGCTGGTAACTCCAACAGGAAGAGCCTGACTAAATGTAAGCTTGGGCCTGGGGTTAAAGCCTTTAGTAAATGCAATAGGCAATTTTGCCCTGCGTAATGAACGCTCAAATGTTCGCATCATATCAAGGTGTGAGATATATTTTACTTCATCACCTTTTTCAAATTTCATTCTTACTTTCACAAAAACCACCATCCACGATCTTTTTAATTCCGCAAGCATGACAATTATTCACTCTACAATCTGGTGTTACAATTCCCTTTTTAGCTTTTTTAAGTTCTCTTATCAAAAATTGCTTATCAATACCTGCATCAATAATATCCCATGGCAATACCTCATTAAGAGATCTTCTGCGGTAAATATAAAACTCTGGAGACACTCCAGCTTCTTTAAAAGCCTCAAGCCACTTTTCAAAGCAAAAAAATTCGTTCCAACCATCAAATTTGCAGCCTTTTTTATGAGCTATTTCCAACACCTTTCCTAGTCGCCTATCTCCTCGTGAAAATACTGCCTCTAAAAAACTCAACTTCGCTTCATGCCAATTATAGGTTATGTTTCTGTTTTTTAATAATTTTTTTAAAATCTTTTGACGGTTTTTAATTTCATCCAACGATATTTGGCATTCCCATTGAAAAGGCGTAAAAGGTTTTGGGACAAAAGTTGAAGTGCTTACTGTCACTTTAAGCCCTCGAGTATTTCCATTTATCTTTTTATAAACATCTATAACATCATGTGCCAAGCTTGCAATACCCTCGAGATCTTCTTGATTTTCAGAAGGAAGACCTATCATAAAATAGAGCTTAACCGAATTCCAACCACATCTAAAGGCTTTACTTACTGATAACAAAAGGTCTTCTCTAGTAACTCCTTTGTTAATGACATCTCGCAGTCTTTGAGTACCTGCTTCAGGTGCAAAGGTAAGCCCGGTTTTTCTGATTTCCTGAACTTTATTTGCAAGTTCTAATGAAAAGGCATCAATTCTCAGCGAGGGAAGAGAAATACCAATCTTATTCGTTTCAAATTCTTCTGTCAGTATTTTAATTAGATTCTTTAAATCTGAATAATCACTAGTGCTAAGTGAAGTCAGGGAAATTTCATCATAGCCGGTTGAAGCTATTATCTCTTTGGCAAGTTCATATAGACGATTAACAGACTTCTCACGAACAGGCCTGTATATCATTCCCGCTTGACAGAATCTGCAGCCATGTGTACAACCACGAAAAATTTCCAGCATTGCCCTATCATGTACTATATTCATATAAGGCACTACAAAATCAGTAGGATAATATACTTGATCCATATCCCTAATAACTCTTTTTTTAACTTTTTGAGGAATTCCTGGTTTTTGGGGAATATATCGGTTTATCGTGCCATCATCATTAAATACTACATCATACATTTGCGGAACATATATGCCTGGAATCCCTGAAACTTCTTCTAAAAAAGCTTGTCTTTCTTTACCTGTTTTCTTAAACTTTTTATATGATTCTATTATCTCAAGAATTACCTCTTCAGCTTCCCCTATAACAAAAAAATCAACCATTTCTGCCAGAGGTTCTGGGTTAAATGCACATGGTCCACCGGCTATCACGAATGGGTGTTCACTGGTCCTCTCTTTTGAATACAAAGGAATATCTGCAAGGTCTAACATATTGATTATATTTGTATAGCTCATCTCATATTGAAGTGTAAAACCCAAAAAATCAAAGGACGTTAGAGGTGTCCTGCTCTCAAGGCTAAAAAGCGGTATTTGTCTTTCTCTCATAATCTCTTCAAAATCTACCCAAGGGGCAAAAACTCTCTCTGCATATATATCATCATATTTATTTAACAAATGATATAATATTTTAATCCCAAGATGAGACATACCAACTTCGTAAAGATCTGGAAATGCCAAAGCTATACGAGTTTTTATGTTTGTCAGATCTTTATGTATACTGTTATATTCATTGCCAAGATACCTAGTGGGTTTAGAAACTCGCGGCAGGATTTCATCGACTATTTGGCTTATCTTCAAGTGCTACTCCTCCCAAAAATATTATATTTTGCATATCACATTATCATTAGCTCTCTTTTTTATATATTTATATTATATCCACATTATATTATAACAGCTCTTTTAAGCTTATGTCTAACCCGTATTCAATGACTTTACTAAATACTTCTGTTTCAGTGATTGTTTTTTTAATATTCATCTCATCATCTAATACGTGTATTATAAAATACTTTTGAGGGATAAAAAGATATAATATCTTTTTTACAATTGTATTTTCTGTTGCTGTTATAATCTCAGATGGCATAAATCCTTTTTGCTTCAATATTTCTTTCTTTTTTACCACTTGATCTATAAATATCAAAGGAGCATTCTGCTCCTCTTTATTTGCGTAAAAAATTAAAAACACCCCAATTAACAAAAAACTTATAAAGTATCTTTGAATAAACACTCCCCATACTGCAATAAAAATTAAAACTAATCCTATAATTTTTCCCGCCCAACAAGAAATTTTAATGGCTAAAATAAAGTTTATACGCTGTCTTAACCACATTAAAGATAACCTGCCACCATCTAACGGCAATGCAGGCAATAAATTAAAAAAACCCAGTTTAAGCTGGTAATTAATGAGTTGCATTCCAAAGTATTCAGGTAATATATTGTGTTTAATAAAAAAAAGCAAAAAAGCTGATGCAATAAAATTGGCCATGGGGCCGGCTAAAACTACCATTATCTCTGACTCCTGGGAAATGGCATCAATGTTTTTTATTTTTATTCTTCCTCCGAAAGGCATTATCTCTAACTCTTCTATTAATAAACCCAAGCTTTTTGCTGATACCAAGTGTCCAAATTCATGCAATACGAGAGCCGTCATAGCCGCAATAACATCATAAAGCACTCCTGAAAAACTTCCAAAAAACAAGATTAAAATAAAAAAAAGGTTGATTTTTGTTTTGATGCCAAAAATCTTGAACGTCATAAAAATCCCCCTGCAAATTTTATTGGATATCTATCCAGTTTATGGGGTTTTGTGGGATATTGTTTTTCCATACTTCAAAATGCAGGTGAGGGTTTTGCGCAAGCCCTGTTTTACCCACTGTTCCTATTTCTTCTCCTTGTCTAACTGATTTTTGTTCTGAAACATAGACATCATTTAAATGAGCATAAACTGTAATAAAACCATTATCATGCTTTATCTTTACAAAATTGCCTAGTTCTTTGTCAAATCCAACTGAATAAACCTTGCCATCTAATACACATTTTACTGGTGTGCCCTCTGCTTGAGCTATATCGATTCCATTATGGGCTCGCTCTTGCTTTAAAATCGGGTGCACTCTAGAACCAAACTCCGATGTAATTTTACCTGACACCGGTGCTATCATACCGCTAGAATTCTGTCTGAAAACAGGTATGCTTTTTTTGAGACCTTTAAACTTATCATATGCCTTTGAAAAATCGTCCATGTCATATGACTTTACAAAAACATGGTATTTTACCTTGGAAAGAGCATAATCTGTTAACGGCATATCCAGTTTTTTTAAAACAAGTATTGATATTATAATAACAATGCATATTAGGAGCTTTTTTAAAAATGTAGGATTTAAAAATCTCCTATTTTGCCCACCTTCATAATAGTACATGAAGAATTCCCCCTAAAATTTGCTTCTATATATATCTATTTTCTCGATAACTCGTTTATTACAAAAAAAGAAATGTCATAAAACCTTATATAGTAATTTATATATAAAAAATTTTGGTATAAAAAATTATAAAAGTAACTACAAAAAGAAACAGACGGTTAAAGACCGCCTGTTTCTTAATGATATTTTATATTGTACAAACCCATGTATTAACAAAACCAACATTTACAAGAGATACAAGGGAAATCTATGGTTTCCCCTTAATTACAGCACCTTAAAAAAGAATTTTTTGACGCCTCATACCGATATTGAGTATAAGGCCAACTGCCATCATATTCATGATAAATGAACTGCCCCCATAGCTCATAAACGGCAGTGGTATTCCCGTTATAGGCATCATACCCAATGTCATACCGATATTAATCAATATTTGAAATGTCCACATGGAAGTAATGCCGATTATTATATAAGTTCCTAGAAAATCCCTAGCCTTATAGGCTAATTTAATACATCTAAATATTAGATAAAAATATAATGAAAAGATTAGTATGCCACCTAAAAATCCAAGTTCTTCACCTAACACTGCAAATATAAAATCTGTATGCTGTTCAGGAATAAAATCCAATTGGTTTTGAGTCCCCATAAATAATCCTTTTCCAAAAAGTCTACCGGATCCAATGGCAATTTTTGACTGAATCACGTGATATCCCTCGCCTAATGGATCTAAATTGGGATTTCTAAAAACTAAAAGCCTTTTTTTCTGGTAGTCTTTTAAAAAACTCCAAACCAGAGGCATAGAGGCCAGCCCTGCTCCAATTATTAAAGCCAGCATCTTATAACTAATACCAGCGATAAATAACATACCGAGTAAAATAATCAATAAAACAAGAGATGTCCCCAAATCAGGTTGTTTCATTATCAAAAATAATGGCATAGCAATATGCAATAATATTGGGACCAAATCTTTCATATTATCTAAAGTCTTTTGCCTGTCTAACTGTCTAGCTATGACTATAATCATAGCAAGCTTGGCAAATTCCGATGGCTGAAACCCAAAAGGACCTATCGGTATCCATCTTTGAGCACCTGAACTTTTTTTACCGAGAAATAAAACTGAAACTAGCCCAACAATATTTAAAACATAGATAATATTTGACCATGAGACGATAGAATGGTAATCAACCATCATAACACATATCATAGAAATTAAGCCCAAGCAAAACCACAATAATTGCATCTTAGTATAATGAAAATCTCCCCCAGGGGCATTGGCATGTGTTGCACTGCTAATAACCAATATGCTTATGATAGTAATTAAAATAATGATTATCAATATGGGATAATCTATATTCCTCAGCAACTTCGGATTCATTATTTATACCTCCCAAATATGATAATCATTATATCATAATTATGCATAAAGAAAATAAGGATTTTAAAAAACTTTTATTTTGTGCTTTTCCAGTAAATTTTTACATTATCACCATCTTTTATACGGGTAGCAAAACCTGCGTCCATACCATTAACCTTCATTACAAGTTTTCCCTTGGTGTCCTCCGGCTTAAAACATATTATTTCAAATAAATCACTTAAGATAAGTTCCCTCTTTTTCATCGTAATTACTGCATCATCAGAGATATCTTCTTCCAGATCTGCCACAACATTATTCATGGTTATTTGCGGTTTTATCTTTAATTCCCTATCATTTATATAAATGGTTGTTTCATATTCACAACTAACAAAATCTTTTATTTTAGCTTTTGCAGGAGAACCGTCTATCGGTGGTTTGAGGCTTATAACGGCTCCATCATGTACTATATCATCAAAATCTGCATTTTTGCCATTCATTGTAATAACTCCAGGGGTAGCCATTTCGCCCTTTACAATTTGGATCTTACCATTTAATGTAAAAGTTAATGCCATTCCCGGCTTTCCAAATATTTGAGATGATTTATAGCCTGCACAAACTAGTGCTTTTAATACCGTCGGCTTATCTTGACCTAATATATGTATGATTTTATCCTCAATAAAAACCTTGATGAAAGATAAGGCATTGCCCTCAAGGGCATTTATTGCAATCCCTATAGGCGTTATAGCAATAGGTCCTGAAAGCCCTTCACCTCCTTTTATAAATGAAAGGCTTTCTTTCGTCCTAACGCCAACTCGTTCCCTAGATAATTCCAAATGATTAGCAATGAATTCAGTAAAATCTGGCATTAAGCTGCCTCCACCTATACAAAGCACAGCAGCAGGAATCTTTTTGTTCAGCTCCAATATCTTGTGGGCAATATTTGAGGATATTTCAGCAATAACCGGTTTTATTACATTCCTTATTTCCTTTGCTTCTAATTCATGTACTTGACAGAGTATATCTTGGAACTTGATATTACCTTCTTCTGTAAGTTGTTTCTTAACTCGTTCTCCTTCATCAAAATCCAAGAGGTATGTCTCACAAATCTTTTCCGTTATTTCATCTCCGGCCATCGGCACCATGCCATAGGCATATATACTTCCATCTTGTGATAATGCAATATCTGATGTGCCAGCACCTATATCTACCAAAGCGATGTTGAGTTTTCTCATTCCTGGCAACATAACAACACTGCTTGCAGCAATAGGTTCTAAAGTAATACTGTAAAGTTCAAGCTCACATCGCTTTATAACTGATATAAGGCTTTCAATAACAACTCGAGGAAGAAAAGTAGCAACGAGTTTAACCGAAATACTCTGTCCTTTTTGGCCTAGGAGATTTTCCATTTTTTCATCTTCTAATAGCCAATTTATAACACTATATCCTACGCAATACAAACTATCAATTGCTTCAGAGCCTTTTTCTCCTGAAGCTTTATCCGTTGCATTTGAAATAGCTTCCATTTCCAAATTTCTAATATCTTGTTCGGTTATTTCTCTATGAGCAGAAACCTTTTTCGTAGCTTCTGTTTCTACAGTGTACAGCGCTCTACCTGCAGCAGCTACTGCCACTTTATTAAATCTCTTGTTTAATTTTTTCTCAAGTGAATTTTTTATTTTAGTCAAACTATTAGCTACAGCTTCTATATCATGGATTTGCCCATCATACATAGCTCTGCTGCCATGTTCAATCATTTCATATCCGAGTATTTTAAAGTTGGTATTTTGTTTACAAAGAACTATACCAACAATGGTTCTTGTACCTATGTCAACAGCAAATATCTCCTGTTCATTTGACACAGGAAAACTTCCTCCTTTAATTTTTAGCAAGGTGCTTGACTTTTTTAATTGGGATATTGGCTACAAGAGCTGGTACAGAAACTTCGTCATCATTAAGCATTTTAGTTAATTTAACTTCCATTTGGTCTTCTTCAATTTCCATATAATCAGATATGAGATCAATCAATTGGCTTTTGATCATTTCCAAAAATTTTGGTGAAACATTAGCTCTGTCATGAACAAGTATCAGACGCAATCTTTCCTTTGCTATATCTTTACTGGCTACATCTTCTCTTTGGAAAAATTTAAAAAAATCCATTTATTTTTTCCCTCCCGGACTTTATCTTGCGCGGGCCTTCAACCCAAAAATCAATCTTATCTTATCCATAAAACTAGGCTCTACCTCTTCTAGAGTCATAAGAGGAACTTCTTCTCCTTCTATTCGACGGGTCATGTTTCTAAAAGCCTGCCCTGCTTTTGATGTTTCATCAACAACAGCCGGTTCTCCGCGATTTGTTGAAATTACTATTTTTTCGTCTTCGGGCACCACGCCAAGTAAATCAATAGCAAGGATATCCATCATATCATCGATATCCATCATATCCCCACGTTTAACCATATCTTGTCTTATTCGGTTTATAACCAGTTTGGGTTGTTCAAAACCGCAAGACTCTAATAGGCCTACTATTCTATCCGCATCTCTTACAGCAGATACTTCAGGTGTAGTAACAATGATCGCACTATCTGCTCCAGCTATAGCATTTTTAAACCCTTGTTCTATTCCTGCTGGACTGTCTATAATAATATAGTCAAATTCCTCTTTTAGGTCATCACAAAGTTTTTTCATTTGTTCTGGTGAAACTGCAGTTTTATCCTTTGTTTGAGCTGCAGGCAAAAGAAATAAATTCTCAAAACGCTTGTCCCTGATTAATGCTTGTTTTAATCTACAATTTCCATGAGTAATATCCACAAGATCGTATACAATCCTGTTCTCTAACCCCATGACAACATCTAGATTCCTCAATCCAATATCTGCATCAATCATCACTACTTTTCTCTTTTTATATATGGCAAGCCCTGTGCCAATATTTGCAGAGGTGGTGGTTTTTCCAACCCCTCCTTTGCCCGAAGTAACTACGACAACCTGACCCATTTAATCCCCTCCCGTTTTTCTTTTATAGATATCAGTATTTAGAACATTATAAGGTTCGATGACTA
>DUTQ01000044.1 GCA_012841995.1 Thermoanaerobacterales bacterium
TAAAATTTTAGAAGAATACGATTTACTTTCTACCATAGCCTCAGGTGTAGGTTTCTTATATTTCATTAGCAATTCCGGTTCAAGTGACCCTGAATTTACCCCAATCCTCATCGGAATTCTTTTAGATTTAGCCTCATCTACTACCTTTTTAATTTTATCCCTACCGCCTATATTACCAGGGTTTATTCGTATGCCATCACAACCCCGCTTGATTGCCTCTACTGCAAGCTTATAATCAAAATGCACATCAGCTACAATAGGTATCTTTATCTTTTTCTTTATCTCTGATATAGCTATTGCGCTTTCCATATCCGGCACAGCAACACGTACAATCTCACAACCAGCATCTTCCAAAAGTGTAATTTGTCGTACAGTAGATTTCACATCATAAGTCTTGGTATTTGTCATAGATTGAACAGTTATAGGGGCTCCATCACCAATGCTTATATTGCCTATTGAAATCCTTCTAGTTTTATTTCGTTTGTTTGGGTAATGATCTTTTTTCATCATAAGTTTCTCCTCTAAATTAAGTTAAAACGTATAAAATCTTTATATGCAATAAATATCATTAACATCATCAAAATAGCAAAACCCACAAAGTGAACCATGCCTTCTTTTTCTGGCTCAACTGGTTTTCCTCGTATTAATTCAATTAATAGAAAAACAAGCCTACTACCATCTAATGCTGGTATGGGAAGTATATTGAATACCGCCAAGTTAATACTGACTATTGCAGCTAAATAAAGAAGATTAAAGATACCTACCTTTGCAGCTTCACCAACCAAGTGAACAATACCAACTGGGCCTACAAGATCTGCTTCAGCTTTACCTTTAAATATTAAAACCAAGCCATTAAGCATCATTTTAGTCATCCAAGTTGTCCTCTTAAAACCAGAACTTATACTTGGGCCTAATGAATGTTTTAGTATAACGGATTTGATGCCAATAACCCCTCTATTTGTATCAGCTTCAATTTCTGGTTTGATGCTAAAGTTTAAAATATCACCATTGCGTTTAACGCTTACATTTACATCTTTATTAGGTCTTTGTCCTATATAATTCACAACTTCATCCCACATGCTTATCCTCGTATCATCTATAGCATATATGGTGTCGCCATCTCGAAGTCCTGCCATTTCAGCTGGTCCGCCAGGCATAACATCAATAGTTGTTGTAGCAACACCTGAAAAGAAACTTATTACTGCTATTAAAAATATAGCAAGAATAAAGTTCATTATAGGTCCGGCAATAACAACACCCATACGAGCATAAACCGATTTATTATTAAATGCCCTAGGATCAACTGAATCTGAATCTTCACCCTCCATTTTAACAAACCCTCCGAGAGGAAAAGCCCTAATAGAATAATCAGTATCTCCATGTTTTACTTTGAATAGTCTTGGACCCATCCCAAGGCTAAACTCAAGTACTTTTATATCAGAAATTTTGGCAATAATAAAATGGCCAAATTCATGAAAAAAAACCAGCATGCCAAAAACCAATATAGAGGCTAACAAAGTCTGCAAATTAGTCACCTTCCAACTTTAACTTTATCTGTTTTTTTTATTTAATGGAGGAATAATTCCAGTATGCATAAGCGCCCTAACAACAACTACTACTAGAGGGCCTATAAATAACCCTATGAATCCAAAGAACTGAATACCTAAATATATTGAAAGTAATGCTACTAGAGGATCTATTCCCAGATTCTTGCCAACAAGTTTTGCCTGGAAGATCTGTCTGCTACCCAATATTATAAGATACAGTGCAAATAGCCCTAAAGCTAATTTAATGTTGCCTATTATAAAACAAATTATTATCCACGGTATAAATATTAGACTTGGACCAAAAACCGGCAGAAAATCTAAAATACCACAGATCAAGCCCAATATCAAGGCATAATCAACATTTAGCATATAAAAACCTGATATAGTAATAAACATAGAAATTAAAACGAGAATCACTTGAGCTTTTATCAAACGAAAAAACGAAATTAGAAGCTCCAATTGAACAGATTTTAATTGTCTTTGCAAAGAATCAGGCAATATATTTTTAAAAAAACGTATTATATTATATCTATCCTTTGATAAGAAAAAGCTAAAAAGAAATGTAAATATTAAAACCGCTACTATCTTGACAATAAAATTTGGCAACATGCTAATTTTGCTCATTAAAGAACTGTAAAAAGTCGATAAAAAAGTTACAAATGTTGAAATGATTTGGTCTAAATTGTTTTTTAGATATGCAACTATCTCTTCAGGGATCTGTGTTGAAAATCTATTAATGCTTATAGTTAACTTGTCAAAAATGATATTATAGTAGGCCGAGAAATTAGGTAATGCTTGGATGAGTTTTCCCAATTCAAATGTAAGTCTCGTTATGGCTGCAATAACAGCATAGCATATAAGAAAAAATAGCAAGGTTAGAATAATTCCTACAAATATACCTCTGTTTAGTTTTGTCTTTGTTTCCAAAAACTTGACTATAGGTTCTATTATTGCAGCAATTAGAAAGCCAAGCACAATTGGAAAAAAGTATTTAAAAGAAATCATCATAAGAATAGATACAACAACTATTGTTACCAATAAAATTATAATGGGTCGGTATTCAGCCTTTATATTCATCGAAAACCTCCCTTTTTTACACTATAAATGCAATAATGTAATTAGGTAATAAGCTATAGGAAAGGAAAATAAAGCACTATCAAATCTATCAAGGATGCCTCCATGGCCTGGGATAATATTTGAAAAATCCTTTACTTTGCAATAACGTTTAATTGCTGAAGCACTTAAATCTCCAATCTCGCAGAAAAATCCAATCAAAATTCCAAATAAAATAGCATTTATAATTGATATATCTATGAGAAACAACTTTATAAATACAAGACTTGCCAAAGAAGAAAGTAATATCCCGCCAATGCTCCCCTCGATAGTTTTATTAGGGCTTATATCAGGTGCCAATTTGTTTTTCCCAAATAAAGTACCTGTGAAAAACGCAGCTGAATCACAAACCCAGGTAATAACAAAAATCCACCATACAATATAGACGCCGTTGACAAGATTTCTTGTTAATATAAAATAAACAAATAACATTGTGGTATAAGTAAATGAAAAAATTGTAAAAACAATGCCAATAAGATCGACTTTCTTATTATTTATTATATTATATGTAAAGCTCATAGAAATCATCATTACAAAACAAAAAGATATGAAATTTAAAAGCAAATTGTTTTGAAAATATGAAATAAAGTAGATGGCAAATGTAAAAAAAAAGCTTACAAATAAATTAATGTCAATATTTATATTTTTAAAAGCTGTATATAATTCAAAAAGTGCTAACAAGTTTAAACAACATACTCCTAATGTATAGATAAGTCCTCCTGTATTAACGATAAATCCCAAAATTACTATGCCTATTATAGCACTAATTATTCTCGTGCGCATACTTCCACCTGCTCTACTTTTTTATACCACCAAAACGTCTATCGCGATTCTGATAATCTAAAATAGCTTTATATAAATCTTCTGGTTTAAAATCCGGCCAATGAGTTTCTGTAAAATATAGTTCAGCATATGCTATTTGCCATAAAAAGCAATTGCTTATTCTGATTTCTCCACTTGGCCTTATAAGTAGATCTGGATCGGGAATTTGACAAGAAAAGAGATGTGCTGCAATTAAATCTTCATTAATATCTTCCATACGTATCTTTCCCTGACTAACATCTTCACATATTTTTTTACAAGCTGTGACTATTTCTTGCCGAGATCCGTAGTTCAACAATATATTTAAAATCAACCCTGAGTTTTGTTCAGTAAGTTTTATGCTTTTATCTATTTCTTTAACAATTTTTTCGGGCAAAACTCGCCAATCTCCTGAAACAATAATCTTAACATTGTTTTTATCTAACTTGGCTACTTCCTTTTTAAAATAATACAATAACATATTTAATAAGGAACTTACTTCTTCATAAGGCCTTTTCCAATTTTCCGTAGAAAAAGCAAAGACACTTAATACCTTTATATCTATATCAGAACAAAACTCAATTATCTCTCGTAATGTCTCTGCGCCAGCCCAATGACCAGCTATTCTCGGAAGACCTCTAGTCTTTGCCCAACGACCATTTCCATCCATTATTATAGCAATGTGATTAGGTATTTTATCTCTTTTTAATATGGTTTTATCAATACTATATTTTTTTGCCTGCATGCTAGGGCCTCCAGTTTCATTATCAAAATCCCCCTCTTGAGAGGGGGATTTATTTCAATTAAAACCCCGCTGTTGAAATTCAAGTTTTTTATATGTATTCGCATATATCAGGAAAATACGCTACTATTAACTCTACACAACCATCTTTTCCCTCTCTTATACTTACTACTCTTTTAAGAGTATATTTACTGTTTTCTCGGGTTGGCTTTGTAAGCTTAATATTTTTGATTAAAACTTTTTGTTGTTCCAAAACTCTTTTTGCCTTGTCTAAAGGAAAGCCTATTATGTTTTGTTTTGACAAATTATAAACTAAACCTCCGTTATATCTTTTTCCTTTTTCTCAAAAGCTTTGTCAATTTCCTCAATATATAAATCAGTTAACTTTTGAACTTCATCTTGTGCTCTTTTTGATTCGTCTTCAGATATATCACCATTTTTCTCTAGTTTTTTAATGGTATCATTACATTCACGTCGAATATTCCGAATAAAAATCTTAGCTTCTTCAGCCTTGGTCTTTGCCACTTTGACTAAAGATTTACGCCGTTCTGATGTAAGATCAGGCAAAATAAGTCTTATTATCTTTCCATCATTATTTGGATTAAGACCTAAGTCAGATTTTTGTATAGCTTTTTCAATAGCGCCTAGCATTTTAACATCCCAAGGTTGAATTACAATCATTTTCGGTTCTGGAACATTTACGGAAGCTACTTGATTTATTGGCGTCTGTGATCCATAATAATCAACATACACATTATCAAGTAGTGATGCTGATGCCCTTCCTGCCCGTATAGTAGCATATTCAGACTTTAGATTTGCCACTACCTTTTTCATGCCTTCTTCAGCTTCTTTAAAAAACTGCCTGTCCATCTAAAAATCAACTCCCTTTAACAAAAGTTCCAATATTTTCACCAATAACAACCTTCTTAATGTTGCCGGGCTCATTTATGCCAAAAACTATAATGGGTATTTTGTTATCCATACACAGCGAAGTAGCAGTAGAATCCATGACACCCAACCCTCGATTTAACACATCTATGTAGTCTAATTTTTCGAACTTTTGGGCACTGGGATTTAATACCGGATCTGAATCATAAACACCATCTACCTTTTTAGCCAGCAATATAACTTCAGCTTCAATCTCTGCAGCTCTTAGGGCTGCAGTAGTATCGGTTGAAAAGAAAGGATTTCCAGTTCCTGCTGCAAAAATAACCACACGCCTTTTTTCCAAATGACGTATAGCTCTTCTCCTTATATAAGGTTCAGCTACTTCCCTCATTTCAATGGCAGTTTGCACCCGGGTTTGCACGTCCCTATTTTCTAATGCATCTTGCATAGCAAGAGCATTAATTACTGTTGCAAGCATACCCATATAATCAGCCGTAGCCCTATCCATTTGATTTGAATTTCTACCTCTCCATATATTCCCACCACCTACAACTATTGCTACTTCAACTCCCAGTTCGTGTATATCCTTAATTTCCTCGGCTATGGAGTTTAATATATCTTGATCTATGCCAAAACCCTTTTTTCCTGCTAATGCTTCCCCACTTATTTTTAAAACTAATCTCTTATAAATAGGTTTAATCATCCATAACCCCTCTTTTGCCGTTAAGAATAATTTCTATATAATATCAAAAATACCTCTTTTTTAAAAAAAGAGACACTTAACAAGGTGTCCCTTTTTTAATTTCAACTTAAGATTCAGTTTCTCCTCTTTCATAACGAGTAAATCTACTTACGTTTATATTCTCACCTATTACAGCAATCTTTTCCATAATCATCTGAGAAACTTTTTTGTCAGGATCTTTTATAAATGGCTGTTCAAGCAAACAATGTTCTTCATAAAATTTTTTAATTCTACCTTCAGCAATTTTATCCGCTATGTTTTCCGGTTTGCCTTCATTTAATGCCTGTGTTTTTAGTATTTCACGTTCTTTATCAATAATTTCAGCAGGAACATCATCTTTGGAAATATATTTCGGGTTTGATGCTGCAATTTGCATAGCAATATCTTTAACTAAATTCTTAAACTCTTCATTTCGCGCAACAAAGTCAGTCTCACAATTGACCTCCACAAGGACACCAATTCGCCCATTCCCGTGTATGTAGGAATCGATTATACCTTCAGCTGCAGTACGATCCATTTTCTTTGCTGCTTTTGCAAGTCCCTTTTCTCTGAGAATAACTACAGCTTTTTCTATATCTCCATTAGCTTCAATTAAAGCTTTTTTACAATCCATTATTCCTGCACTAGTGCGTCCACGTAATTCTTTTACCTGTTCAGGAGTGATCAATTTTCTCAAAGCCTCCTACTGTTTGTTAATACTATATTTAAGGTAAGGATAGGATTAGTATATCCCCCTTACCTTGAAATACTATTCTGCCTCCAACTGTTCACCCTGTCTACCTTCTAATACTGCATCCGCTATTTTTTCGGTTAAAAGTTTAACTGCTCTAATAGCATCATCATTACCTGGTATAATGTAGTCAACTTCGTCAGGATCACAGTTTGTATCTACTATAGCTACAATTGGAATTCCAAGTTTTCTAGCTTCTTGGATAGCAATTCGTTCCTTCCTCGGATCTACTACATATAGAGCTTGAGGAAGTTCAGTCATATTTTTTATACCACCCAGATATTTTTCTAAACGCTCTTTTTCTCGTCTAAGCATTAGGACTTCTTTTTTGGGCAATACATCAAAGATACCTTCTTCCTCCATCTTATCCAGTTCATGGAGCCTAGCAATTCGCTTTCTGATGGTTTTGAAGTTTGTTAACATTCCACCCAGCCAACGCTGATTTACATAAAACATGCCACAACGCATGGCTTCTTCTTGAAGTGATTCTTGAGCTTGTTTTTTTGTACCAACAAAGAGAATATTCCCACCCTCTGCTGACAAATTTTTTACAAATTCATAGGCTTCCTCAATCTTTTTGACGGTTTTTTGAAGATCTATGATATAGATCCCATTGCGTTCTGTAAAAATATATTCTTTCATCTTTGGGTTCCATCTTCTTGTCTGATGACCGAAATGA
>DUTQ01000333.1 GCA_012841995.1 Thermoanaerobacterales bacterium
AAATAGATGGGGTTGTAACAGATATACATCAAGAAACCAATCAACTTGGCGCTTTTAAATTAAAAAAAATTATCTGTTACAACCCCATCTATTTCGGCATTATTAAAAGGAACTTGTACTACGTCACCTATCTTGATGGATTTTTTGATATTTTCAGGTATTAAGTAAGTGTATTCTTTTTTTATTTTTGGGTGTTTAACATCAACCGCAACTTGAGCACAATCTGGCAAGTTAACTCCTCCTTAAAAACAAAAAGCCTAAAACAAAGGCTTTACTTTAACATCTCTAGAATTCTATCAAGGATCTTATTTGCTAATTCCGTTTTTAACATTTGGGGTAAAGCTTCTATGCGACCATTTTTATATAATATTTTTGCAATATTTGTATCATATCCGAAACCTGCCCCTTGTTGCTTAACATCGTTAACAACAATCATATCCAAGTTCTTTTTATTTAGTTTATCAGAAGCATTTTTTTCTATATTTTCTGTTTCCGCAGCAAACCCTACAAGCACTTGATGTCGTTTCTTATCACCTAATTCACGAAGGATATCTGCATTTCTCTCTAATTCAATACACATATCAGTATCCTTCTTTTTTATCTTTTCTAATGAAACGCTTTTGGGTCTATAATCTGCCACGGCTGCTGCCTTTATTACAACATCAACTTGATCGAAATCCTTCATCACCGCTTCATACATCTGTTGAGCCGTTTCTACACTGACAAATCTATATAGCCCACTAGGCGGTTTCAAATTTGTCGGGCCAGATACTAAAATTACCTGTGCTCCGCGCCTTTCCGCTATTTGAGCAATGGAATAACCCATCTTGCCTGATGAATGATTTGAGATAAATCTGACAGGATCTATCGGCTCCCGTGTAGGGCCTGCAGTAATCAAAATCCGTTTATCTTTAAAATCTAGAGTCTCATACATCATCTCATTTATTTTGTTAAAAATTTTTTCAGGTTGTGGAAATCTGCCCTTACCGGAATAGCCACAAGCTAATGGACCTTCATCCGGATCCATGATTTCAAAGCCCATATCTACAAGTATCTCTAGATTTCGCTGTGTCACAGGGTTTTCATACATATTGACATTCATTGCTGGAACAATCAATTTCTTCGCCTTTGTGGCAAGTACAGTGCTTGTTAGCATATCATCTGCGATACCATAAGCCAATTTTGCGATTATATTTGCAGTAGCTGGAGCAACCACAAAAATATCAGCTTCATCAGCAATTGAAACATGTTCAACCTCCCAATGAGAAGGTTCATTAAACATAGATGTGACCACAGGATTTTGGGAAACCACCTGAAAGGTTAAAGGCCTAATGAATTCACACGCAGAATCAGTCATTACTACTTTAACATTAGCTTCGCTTTTCTTCAAAAGTCTAACCAGCTCAACAGCCTTATACGCAGCTATGCTACCTGTTACACCAATTACAACGGATTTGCCATGTAACATGATTACACCTCATTATTTTATGCCCGAAACAGGACTTTCAACTATAATTTTACCAGCTTCGAGTTCTATAAGCGCAATAGAGACAGGCTTTTCAGTTGACACATTAGTAAGTGGTTTTGCACCTTCAACAATTTGCCTTGCTCTTTTTGCTGCTGCAACAGCAACAGTATATTTGCTATCATACTTATCTACAAGAGTATCTATGGAAGGATATATCATATTAATACACCCCTTTTTTGATAATGTCTTCAATAGTGTCTTTATTTCTTGAAGTTCTACACTTTTCAGCCGATATTATTGAACATAGTTCAGTCACAGCCCTCTCAATGTCATCATTAATAACAATATAATCATACATATAAGCTGCTTTGAGTTCATTCACAGTATTGCCCATTCTAACTTCCAAAGAAGTTTGTGTTTCAGTGCCTCGTTTTTTTATCCTAGTTTCTAACTCTGCAATACTTGGCGGCATAATGAAAATAAAAATCGCCTGAGGACAATTGTGTTTAACTTGTTTTGCTCCTTGAATATCAATTTCCAACAATACATCTTTCCCTTTTTCAAGATTCTTATTGACAAATTCCCTTGGAGTTCCGTAATAGTTATTATATACTTTTGCCCATTCAAGGAATTGGTTTTCTTTTATCATGCTCTCAAAATCTTTTTTGCTAACAAAAAAATAATTTTTACCGTTTATTTCACCGTCACGGGGCAGTCGGGTAGTAGTAGATACCGAAAGAATAATATTCTTTTTCCTTTTAAGTAATAGATTACATAAAGTCCCTTTTCCGACACCTGATGGCCCAGATATTACAATAAGCATCCCCTTGGTTTGCATCTAAACTCCCTCATTTTTTAATTGTTACAAAAAAATTATAATACCTCTAACTCTTCTTCGGATTCAATCACCTTTTCATTGCTACCAAGACGGTGAGCAACTGTTTCAGGTTGCACCGCCGACAAAATGATATGATCACTATCAGTTATTATAACAGCTCGTGTCCTTCGGCCATAAGTTGCATCAACTAACATGCCTCTATCTCTAGCTTCCTGTATAATTCTCTTTATTGGCGCAGACTCTGGACTTACAATAGCAATTATCCTGTTTGCTGAAACTATATTGCCGAATCCAATGTTTACAAGTTTTATATCCACAAAATTACCTCCTGAAACTTTATTCAATATTTTGAATCTGTTCCCTTATTTTTTCAAGCTCACTTTTAATTTCAATAACATTTCTTGTTATGTCGTTGTCAGAAGACTTTGAGCCTATAGTGTTCGTTTCTCTAATCATCTCCTGAACTATGAAATCCATTTTTTTACCTATTGAACCTTTCCCATATCCCGTTTCTCTCATTTGGCTTATATGGCTTTTTAATCGGACAATCTCTTCGGTAATATTTGATTTTTCCGCAAAAAGAGCCACCTCAATTTCTAATCTATCATTATCAAGTTGTATCCCTTCAGATAAACTCTTTACATCCTGCAATAACCTCTGCCTATATTCACCTGGAACAATATCTGCTCGGTTTTGTATTTTTGCTACATTGTCCTCAATTATATTTAGCCTCATCAATGTGTCATGCCACAAAGTCTCTCCTTCCTTTAATTTCATATTCACTAAGTTGTCCAATGCCTCTTGTAGTGCTGGTTGTAACAAAACCCACAGTTCTTGTTGTTCAGGCACTTGCTCCTGTACATAAAAAGCCTCTGTCAACATCGAAAGAAGAGATAAATCTATTGGGCCTTCAAAACCTATTTCGCTCTTTAACTCTACTAACATCTTATAATAGTTTTTTACAACATTTTTGTCAATTTTAACATCTATAGGAAGACTTTCGGCTTCAAAATTTACAAATACGTCAATTCTTCCTCTTGAAATTCTCTTTTTAATATAATTTTTGATTTTTTCTTCAAGTAAAAGCCAAGGTTTTGGGAGTCTAACACGTATCTCTAAAAACCTGTGGTTTACTGATCTAAGTTCAACTGTAAAAGAAATTAAATCCGTGTTCTCACCCCGACCGTAGCCAGTCATACTCATTACCATCTATAAACACTACCTTATCTAAATTAATATATACATTCTTTATTTTTTTAAATTCTTGTTTTTCTTAAATAAAAATTGTTTTCCTCTGCTGAATAAAAATTAATCATTTGCTCTATTTCTTTGGGTGTACAAAATATCTGTACAATGTTCACTTTTTCTCGCTAATGCTCACATTTATTATAATATCTATAGGCATATTATATCATTTAATATAATTATAAACAATGATAACATAATTAACTTGTAGATTGCAAGTTTAAATGAAACGATTTTTCTCTCCTAATCAATGAAGGTGGTCTATGATTTTATATTAATTTAT
>DUTQ01000334.1 GCA_012841995.1 Thermoanaerobacterales bacterium
CATAGGTCATAATATAAATGCCTTAATTGCTTCTCATATTGGCATAAAGGCATCTTGTTGAAGATTTTTTATAAAAACTTTATAACAAACTTTATTATAGACTTAATATATGCTAGAATTTAATCATAAAGGGATATATTTCAACATTATGTGAGCTTAATGAATTTATAAGGGAAAATACCATAAAGGCATTTAAAATAAAAATTGGAGGTTGATATTATTGAAAGAGGTAAACATTGCTGACGTAGCACCACAGATATTGAAGCAAATTGAAAAAGGTGTGTTTTTGACAGTAAAACAAGGGGATAACACAAATACAATGACAATTGGTTGGGGAATGCTTGGCCGTATTTGGAACAGACAAATATTCATGGTATTAGTTAGATACTCAAGGTATACATATGAGCTCATAGAAAAGGCTGATTCTTTTACGGTGAGTATACCCAAATACAATACTCTAGAAGATGCGCTAAATATATGTGGCACAAAGTCAGGAAGGGATATAGATAAATTCAAAGAATGCAATCTTACGTGTGAGCCTGGTAAAACTGTTGCTTCTCCCATTATTGCTGAATGTGATATTCACGTTGAATGTAAGATTATTTATAAACAGCCTTTAGACCCCGAAAAAATACCTGAAGAAATAAAAAAGGTACATTATAAAACTCAAGATTACCATGTGCTCTATTATGGTGAAATACAAAAGACATTTGTTAGAGAATAAGGGGTAAATTGCTCGTTTAAAAATACAATAGCCAATATAACAGTTATTAAAGGAAAAGATGAGCATATAGGAACGATCTTGGATGCTTCACCGTATTTAAGTGCATTGTAATAAAAAAGCTGTCCAATTAATGCTGAAAGTATACCCTCTCCGGCAACAAAGGTTTCATTCATTATGCCTCCTCAATGCAAATATGTATAAAAATCAATGCTTTCAAAAATACATATTAATAAATTATATCAGAAATTACGACATATTGTTACTTCAATTCAAGCCAGGAATATATTGGCACAGATACGGCTAAAAAGTAATAATTAATCCTTTGAAAAATAATAAATATATAGTAGAATATAAATGGAACCTAAATAGGCCATAGCCAATCAAGGGGGTTTAATAAATGACATCCCAATTACCCGATTCAGGTTATTCCCTAAGAACTAAAATATACTGTCAGTTGAAAAATGCTATATTGAACGGTGTATATAAACCTGGAGAAAGTTTAGTTGAATTGAAATTGGCCAAGGAGTTAGGCGTAAGCCGAACCCCGGTAAGAGAGGCCATACGACAGCTGGATTTAGAAGGATTAGTATCTAGCATACCAAATAAAGGGGTTATTGTAGAAGGGGTTACTGAACAGGATGTAGAAGACATATACACAATACGAAAGATGATAGAGGGTTTGGCTGCGCGCTGGGCTGCTCAAAAAATTTCTAAAAAACAACTCAAAGAAATGAAAGACATACTAGATCTGATGGAGTTTTATACCGAAAAGGGAGAGATTGACAAGGTTTCTGAACTTGATACTCAGTTTCACGATGTAGTATTCCGAGCATGTAGAAGCAGACCCCTGGAATCAGTTTTGACTAATTTTCACCATTTCATTCAAAGGGCGAGATTAGTATCCATAACGACCGATGGAAGAGCTACTGTTGCATTAGGCGAACACAGAAACATCTATAATGCATTAGAGAAACGAGACCCTGATGCTGCTGAAAAAGCTATGATAAGGCATGTTGAGAAGGCGAGGGAAAATTTACATCCTTACCTTAATGAATAACAATAAATCCTTGCAATCGGCAAGGATTTATTGTTATTCAAGAAAGCCCCCGGTTAGACCGAGGGTTCAGTAAAGCTTTAGCGATGAGTCTTTAGAAATCCCACCAAAGTAAGAGCAGATATATTTTACCGAAAATCTAGCCCAAAAATCAAATTAGAGGTCTATAGCCGGTTCCGCGTATTGGGCTTATTCGGTATTTATCGAGAAACTCATCTATGATTTTAGACAAAAGCTCAACGCCATCGTTTATATCATCTGGAGCTATTTCGGCAAAACTCATTCTAAACCCTGTTGAAGGTCTTTTTTCTGGAAAGAAAATGTCTCCCGGCATGATTAAAATATCATGTTTTAAAGCCTCATTATAAAGGTTCATGGAGTAAAATCCTTCAGGAAGTGAAACCCAAAAGAATAAGCCGCCATTGGGGATAGTATAATTTACCTCACTTGGCATTATTTTAAAGGATTCTTTTATGGCGTTCCTTTTTTTTAAAAAGATGCTTCTGATATTTTTTACATGTTTTGGCCATAAGGTTTTTCTCAAGAATAAGTCCATTGCTCGTTGAGTGAGGCCTGAAGAAGAGATATCTGTAAAATACTTTACATCGGCAATTTTTTTTGCATATTCCCTTGGTGACAAAATAAATGCTAGGCGAAGCCCTGGCATAAACAATTTTGAAAAGCTTTTTATATAAAGTACACGACCTGCATTGTCCAAAGTTTTAAGCGGTACAGGCTTTTCTTCATAATAAAGGTCATTCATATGGTCGTCTTCAATAATGAGGAAATTGTATTTTAAAGAAAGATCCAATAACTCTTTTTTCTTTTCCCGTGAATAAGAGTAACCGGTGGGGTTTTGGAAATTGGGCATTGTATAGAATAGTTTTGGAGGTTTGTTTTTAAGTTTTGTCAAGAATATGTCTAAGTTGATTCCGTCTTCTTCCATGGGGATTTCCACTATCTTTGCCCCACGAGATTTAAACGCATCGATAGCCC
>DUTQ01000335.1 GCA_012841995.1 Thermoanaerobacterales bacterium
AAAGGATAGTAATGAACCTACAGTTGTGAACTGGGTAAAGCCGAAAATATTGGACACAAGTGTTATCATAGATGGGCGTATAGCTGATATTTGTAAGACGGGTTTTATAGAAGGGACTTTGGTTATACCTAATTTTGTCTTGGAGGAATTAAGGCATATAGCAGATTCTTCTGATACACTAAAGCGCAACCGCGGCCGACGCGGACTGGATATCCTAAACAAAATTCAGAAAGAATTAAATATTGATGTGGATATTTACGAAGGGGATTTTGAAGATATTAATGAGGTAGACAGTAAGTTGGTCAAGCTTGCTCAAGTTTTGGATGGAAAGATAATTACAAATGATTTTAACTTAAATAAAGTGGCTGAGTTTCAAAATGTTCAAGTTTTAAATATAAATGAATTATCCAATGCAGTTAAACCAGTAGTTTTGCCTGGTGAAGAAATGGTTGTTCAAGTAATAAAAGATGGTAAGGAGACGGGTCAAGGGGTTGCTTATTTAGATGATGGAACTATGATAGTTGTGGATGGTGGTAAAAAGCATATCGGAGAGACGATCGGTGTTATGGTGACCAGTGTGCTTCAGACGGCTGCTGGAAGGATGATATTTGCCCGGCCCAAAACTACTTAATTTAACAACTTGAGGTGAATCGTATGCGAGTTAGCGCGGTAATAGCTGCAGGAGGCCGAGGAAAGCGCATGAACAGCAGCACAAGTAAACAATTTTTAAATTTAAAGGGTCATCCCATAATTTATTATACTTTAAAAACATTTTACACTATGGATGCTATAGATGAGATAATTCTTGTTGTAGGAAAATATGATATGGAATGTACAAGAGCTATATTAGACAGGTATAGGTTTAACAAAATTAAGCTTGTAGAAGGTGGCAGTGAACGAAGGGATTCTGTATATAACGGTTTGAGGCAGCTTTCTCCTCAAACCGATATTGTTGCTATTCACGATGGCGTGAGACCTTTTATAAAGAAAAGGGTTATAATGGAAAGTATAGAAGAAGCCAAGAAATATGGTGCTGTAGGTGTTGCAGTTCCAGTAAAAGATACAATAAAAGTAGTTGGCGAAAATAACATCATTAAATATACGCCAGAAAGAAAAACACTATGGGGTATGCAGACACCACAGACTTTTAAGTATGAAATTATTATGGAAGCACATGAAAAGGCACGACTTGAAGGGGTTTATGGGACAGATGATGCAGTATTAGTTGAGCGCATAGGCCTGCCGGTGAAGATTATTCAGGGTGGCTATGAGAATATCAAGATTACAACACCTGAAGATATAGTTATTGCCGAATCTTTTGTTACAATGGGTTACGGTGATTTTTGGAGATGATGAGATTGAAAGTGGGAATAGGTTTTGATGTCCATCAGCTTGTTGAGGGAAGAAAGCTAGTATTAGGTGGTGTTACCATTCCATTTGAAAAAGGGCTGTTGGGGCACTCTGATGCGGATGTGCTCGTCCATGCCATAAATGATGCCTTGCTTGGTGCAGCGGCTCTTGGCGATATAGGTACAAATTTCCCTGATACAGATGATAAATATAAGGACATAAAAAGTCTTGTGCTCATGGAAAGGGTTAGGGAAATGTTACAACAGGAAGGCTTTACTGTGGGCAATATTGATTCAGTTATATGTGCACAGCAGCCCAAACTTGCTCCATATATTGATGAAATGCGTGCTAATATTGCAAGTACATTGGGAATACCCATTAAACATGTCAGTATTAAGGCTACTACAACTGAAGGTATGGGATATGAAGGAAGGGGAGAGGGCATATCAGCTCAAGCTGTTTGTCTTATAAAAAAAATGTAATAATGCCTTGAGGAAAAAGGCATTTATGTAAAAAATTTACAAATAAATCTGAATAAACTTTTTTAATACGGACATAATCTAGTGTGAGGATGAATATCCTCACTTTTTTTATTTAAAAAACTAACACCGAATTCCTTTAAAGGATACGGGGGAACCATTAAATGGGGTGAATTCCAAGATTTTCTTGGAAAGGGTTACCTTTCAATCCTAATCCGTCAGCTAACCTCGGAGGTGTAGAAAGGGGAAGACAATGTGTAAGAAGATTGTAGGGATAGTTATATTTTTCCTATTGGTCATATTTTGCCCGGCGGGACTTACAAATGAGTCAATTGATTTTGAAGTTGAAGATAAAGCAGAGATCAAGGAAGAGCATTTTATATTAGCTGAAGATACTAATAGCAAGGAACAGTTGCCAATAAAGACAAAAAAACGTCTCGTCAGTAGAAACGGGGATTATGTGCGTGATAGAAAGATGATATGCAATGAAGACAAAACTGAAACATTTATTGGAAAGGCATCATGGTATGGACCTGGTTTTGACGGAAAAGTTACAGCAAATGGTGAAGTATTTGATGAGGAGGCACTGACGGCAGCTCATAAAGAACTGCCTTTTGATACAAAGGTAAGAGTTACAAACCTTGACAATGGACTTACTGTTTTGGTTAGAATAAATGATAGAGGGCCCTATATTACGGGGCGCAATATCGACCTTTCTAAAGGAGCGGCGCAAAAGGTCGATATGCTGGAAAAAGGAGTTGTTTCTGTTAAAATGGAAATCCTTGAAGATGCTAAATAAGATATAAATATTGTCTAAATTAGAAATCTTAAATTAAATAATTATTATATCTTATTTAGCATCTTCAAGGATTTCCATTTTAACAGAAACAACTCCTTTTTCCAGCATATCGACCTTTTGCGCCGC
>DUTQ01000336.1 GCA_012841995.1 Thermoanaerobacterales bacterium
ACGGAACTGTTATTCTGGGCTTGATACAGGCTATAGGGCTTTCGATTGGATTTAGAGGAGCACTTAAGAACCCTGGTTTTCTAGGGACTGCAGTTGTGGTTATTGCACTTACAGCTGGAACAGCTTTTCTGATGTGGTTAGGTGAGCAAATAACTGATAAGGGAATTGGAAATGGCATATCACTTTTGATTTTTGCAGGTATAGTATCAAGATTACCTGGCAGTATATATCAACTTATTCAAATGATTAAGGTTGGCTCTACAAATATCTTTACAGTTATTATCTTTGCAGTGTTTGCATTAGTTGTAATCGTTGGAGTTATAGCTGTGCAGGAGGGAGAAAGACGAATACCTGTTCAATATGCCAAAAGAGTTGTAGGCAGGCGCGTTTATGGAGGGCAATCAACACATATCCCCATAAAGGTAAACGCTGCGGGTGTTATACCGGTTATATTTGCCATGTCAATTTTGCTCTTTCCAAGTCAAATGGCGAGCTTTTTTCCGAATAGCAAAGTTGCAACAAGCATCGCCAACTTCTTGAAACCTAATGGCTGGTTGTATGTTATTCTGTATACTCTTTTTATTATCTTCTTTACGTATTTTTATACGGCAATAACATTTAACCCGGTAGATGTAGCTAATAACATGAAGAAGTATGGCGGCTTTATACCTGGTATAAGACCAGGACGTTCTACCGCTGATTATCTAAACAAGATAATGACGAGGATCACACTTGTTGGGGCCATATTTTTGGCTGTTATAGCTGTGCTCCCTAATATTATTACTGCGGTGACATCGATGAATATTTATTTTGGCGGAACGGCCTTACTGATTATAGTCGGTGTGGCTTTGGAAACAATGAAGGCCATTGAAGCACAAATGCTAATGAGACATTATCAGGGTTTCCTAAAATAGGAGTGATTAAATAGTGCGTATGATTATGCTTGGGCCTCCAGGAGCTGGAAAAGGCACCCAAGCCAAAAGAATAGCAAATGAGTTTAAGATACCTCATATTTCGACTGGTGAAATTTTGAGAAACGCAATAAAAGACAAAACCCCCCTTGGGGAAAAAGCCCAAGAATATATGCAAAAGGGTTTGTTGGTTCCTGACGAGATAGTAACTGGTCTTGTTAAGGAAAGGGTTAAAGAACCTGATTGTGACAATGGATTTATTCTAGATGGGTTCCCCAGGACTATAAACCAAGCGAAAAGCTTAGAAGATATGGGTATAGGTATTGATTCTGTAATAAATATAAATGTTTGTGAAGAGGACCTTATTGAGAGATTTACTGGGAGGCGGGTATGCAAAACCTGTGGAGCAACTTTCCACATAAAATTCGATCCACCTTCAAAACCAAATATCTGTGACAAGTGCCAAGGTGAGCTTATTATAAGGGCTGATGATGAAATGAGCACTGTTAAGAAACGCCTAAAAGTCTATACAGAGCAAACAGCTCCTCTAATCGACTTTTATAAGAACAAAAAGCTTCTAATTGACATCGATGGCACAAAGCCAATTGATGAGGTTTTTTCTAGTATCTTAAAAAGGCTTAGAGGCGAGGCTGTATGATAATATTAAAGTCTCACCGTGAAATAAAGCTAATGGCAAAAGCCGGTGCCATAGTGGCAAAGGCCCTTGAAGAAGTAGAAAAAAATATTAGACCTGGCATAACAACAGCTGAACTTGATAAAATAGCAGAAGATTTTATTTTAAGCCAAGGCGCTTTTCCTACATTTAAAGGGTATCAGGGTTATCCAGCAGCTATAT
>DUTQ01000337.1 GCA_012841995.1 Thermoanaerobacterales bacterium
ATACTTAATTTATGAAACATTTTACATTATAAATCACAATTATGGCATCATTATTCTTATGGTAAAATAATACTTGATTGGTTTTTAAAAATTAACAAAATTTATTAGGAGTGAGTTTCAATGGATCAAAAGAAAGTTGTAATTGCAGCTGGTTCCATAGTTGGAGCGCTTTCCGTAGCCTTAATGTTTCTCGGAAACCCACCAAATATGGGAATTTGTGTTGCTTGTTTTATCAGAGATATCGCCGGAGCATTAGGGCTTCACCGGGCTGAAATTGTACAGTACATGAGACCTGAAATTCCCGGATTTATTCTTGGTGCATTTATAATTTCTTTAATCTCTGGAGAGTTTTATGCTCGAGGTGGTTCTTCGCCTTTAACGCGTTTTATTCTTGGATTTTTCGTGATGATAGGTTCACTTGTATTCTTGGGTTGCCCACTTAGAATGGTTTTACGCTTGGCTGCAGGTGATTGGAATGCAATCATTGGAATTTTAGGTTTTATTGTTGGCATCTGGGTTGGGCTGTATTTCTTAAGAAATGGATTTTCACTTGGCAGGAGCTATAAAATGGATCGCGGCAATGGCTATATTATGCCGGGAATAGCTATTGTATTTTTGATTTTTGGGATAATATCCCCTGCATTTATTTTTCATAGTGTAGAAGGCCCTGGCTCCATGAACGCACCTTTTATAGCCGCTCTTTTAGCAGGTCTTATAGTTGGTGCCTTGGCTCAAAGGTCTAGACTTTGTATGGCAGGATCTATAAGAGATATCTTCTTGATAGGAGATTTTCACCTTTTTAAAGGTTTTGCTTCCATTTTTATTGTTGCACTTGTGTTAAATATAGTACTTGGCAAGTTTAACCCCGGGTTTGTAGGACAGCCAGTAGCCCATAATGATTTCATATGGAACTTCCTCGGAATGTTTTTAACCGGCTATGGCGCCGTCCTTTTGGGTGGCTGTCCTCTACGTCAGTGCATCTTGTCAGGCGAAGGGGATACAGATGCTGCAGTTACCTTTATGGGTATGCTTGTGGGTGCAGCATTTTCTCATAATTTTGCAATTGCCGCTTCTCCAAAAGGTGTTGGACCAAATGGAAAGATTGCAGTTATTGTTGGAATAATAGTATTAACTGTTATTGCGTATTTGAACATATCAAAATCAGTTAAACAAAACGAGGAGGTGAATGTCAATGCCTAAAAAAGTTGACGCCCGCGGCCTTTCTTGTCCACAACCAGTAATTGTTACAAAAAAGGCCCTGGAAACCTCCAAAGAAGATCTTGAAGTATTAGTTGATAATACCACAGCTCGCGATAATATAGTGCGCTTTGCAAAGAATTTAGGTTGCAAAACTGAAGTTGTAGAACAAGGACAAGATTTTATTATTAAGGTTATGAGGTAATTATTATGCATGAAAAATATCCTTACTATGTGGTGACTTTTCCTTCGGTTCATCATGCTATAAAACTGGAAGCTAAACTAAAGGGCCAAGGTTTTCCCCTTCGGCTTGTGCCTGTGCCCAGAGAAATCAGTTCAAGTTGCGGGGTAGCAGCCAAAGTAAAGGATACAAATGTGGATGATATAAAGGCTCTAATTAAAAAAAATGGTCTGGAGTTTGATGCTATATATATTTATGAAACTCCAAAACAAAAACCTTCCCTAATAGCTGAAGGAATACACTAGTTTTAAAATATAAAGGCAAAAAGGGCTTTTGCAAAACAAAATATTATAAAAGGTGACAAGTAATATTTGATGCTGGGCCGATCTTAAGCTTAAAAAGTGGGCATATCAAACTACCTTTTTAAGTAGTTTAATATGCCCCTTTTTGTCGAAATTATTACCCGGGAAATTGTATTGTAATTGTGTCATTTTTTATTTAATTTTACAATGAGTTGCTTTAACGCTTTAGTATTAGGCGAAAGAGTCCTCCCTGTCTTATGAACAAGATAAAAACGGCGGGAAAGGTCTAAATTGCTTATTTTAAATGCCTTTATAAATTTCATTTTGCAATAGTCCCCAATTACTTTATCAGAGATAATTGAGATCCCTAATCCTTGCTTTACAGCCTGCAGTATTGCTTCTGAACTTCCAAACTCAGCAACCACATTGAAACTGTTAATGCTGATGTTTTGCTTATTTATTGCCTTTTCAAAGGTGTGCCTTGTACCAGACATCTTTTCTCTTAATACGAACTTTTCCTTGATTATGTCCTTTATTTCAACTGTGTCTTTACTGCACCATTTTCTATTATAACTATAAGGTGTTATTAAGACGAGCTCATCCTCGCAAAAAGGGGTATATGAGAGTTCCTTGCCACATGCGCTTGTTCCCACAACACCTACCTCGACTTCATCGTTTAGCACTGCATTAATTACTTCGCCAGAGTCTACTTGTTTTATACTGAAGAATACATCTGGGTATATTTTGTTAAATTCCTTTATAAAACTAGGAAGGATATATACAGCCGGGATAGTACTTGCATATACCTTTATTTCTCCTTCAACAGCTCCCAGGTAATATCTTAATTCTTTTATGGCGGTTTCCCTAGCTTTTAAAACATTTATTGCCTTTTTTAAAAATATGTTTCCTGCAGGTGTAAGCTCAATATCTTTCCCGCGCCTGTCAAATAATTTTATGTTTAGCTCTTTTTCAAGTGAGATGACGTGTGAACTTATGGTTGGTTGTGTCAAAAATAGGGCTTCTGCTGCTCTAGAAAAACTATTGTATTCAGCCACCTTAATAAATGCTTCTAGTTGATGAAAATCCATGTACTCCTTCCCCCTAAAACCCAGCTTAATTTTAAGTATTTATAAATCCTATACTACATATTTGATTATATCATAAATATTTCTCTAATAGCTAATATTTTCCCTGTTAAAAGATTTTACTGCAAAGTTTTAAAAATTACTTTATAATGTTTTACAAAATTACTTACAGTTAGATATAATAATATATATGACAAAAATTCAACTTGATTTTTATTATAAAATCTATCGAGGTGAACAATCTTATCAATGAAACATCTAGTTTTTACTTCAGAAGATGCTTGTGATACTGTCTCTATGCCGGATCCGAAAGAGCTAAATAAAAAGGTGTGGGGCTTGACATTACCAGCACTTATAGAGCTTTTACTAGCTACGCTTTTTGGACATTTCCCACCATTACCATATC
>DUTQ01000338.1 GCA_012841995.1 Thermoanaerobacterales bacterium
GCACTGACGCCAAATGAATATTCCATTTTAACGGCTTCAATCAGATTGTTATCTTCTAAAAGATATACATATTTAACCGTGTCATCTAATGAAGACTCGAATTTCCTATATATTCGAATCATACTGATGTATGAGTTAAATATGTATATCTTTTAGAAGATAACAATCTGATTGAAGCCGTTAAAATGGAATATTCATTTGGCGTCAGTGCATGTGTTTCAAGTCAAGTGGGATGCAGTATGGGCTGTTCTTTTTGTGCTTCCACTATCGGAGGATCAGTGCGAAATCTCACATGTGGCGAAATGGCAGATGAAGTTTTAGCTATTGAGAAAGATACAGGAAAGAGAGTTGACAGGGTTGTAGTTATGGGTAGTGGTGAGCCGTTATTAAATTATGATGAACTTATAAAATTTGTTAGAATATTAAATTCACCACTTGCATTTAATATTAGTTTTAGGAGAATTACAATTTCAACTTGCGGCATAGTCCCTCAAATAAAGCGACTTGCAAAAGAAGGTATACCAGTGACATTAGCCGTTTCTTTACATGCACCTACTGACGAGTTGCGCAGCCAATTAATGCCCATTAATAATAACTACCCAATTTTACAATTGTTAGATGCCTGTAAATATTATATAATAAAAACAAAACGCCGCATAACTTTTGAATATGCATTAATTTCTGGAGTTAACGATAGCTTGGAATGTGCAAAGAGTTTGTCGAGTTTGCTTAAGGGCATGCTTTGTCATGTAAACTTGATACCTTTGAACACAGTTAAAGGGAAAGGTTTTAAAAAAAGCTCACCAAAGCAAGTAAATTTATTCGAAAAGATATTGACACAAAACGGCATTTCGGCTACGGTAAGAAGAGAAATGGGTAGTGACATTGAGGCAGCTTGTGGGCAGCTCCGTCGAAGTTTATTAACGAGGTGAAATAATGATAAGCTCTGTAAAAACGCATATAGGCAATGTAAGGACAAATAATGAGGATGCCTTTTATATTCCGCCTAAAGACAGCTTACCCAAACTTTTTATTGTAGCAGATGGTATGGGAGGTCATCAAGGCGGTGAAATTGCCAGTCAAATGGCTGTTAATACGGTTTCATCATATGTCAACGATAATCTATCTCAAGACTGTAACAGCCAAAAAATTAAAGACATCCTTTATAATGCGATTATACTAGCTAATAAAAAGATATTGGATACATCTTTTAAGAATCCGGAATTAGAAGGAATGGGTACAACAATAACGGCAATAATATTTTCAGAAAAAATATTATACATAGCTCATGTAGGTGATAGTAGAGCTTATAGAATAAGGAACGATTCTATTGAACAATTGACAAGAGATCACTCATTAGTATGGGAGATGATGGAACAGGGCCGCCTTACAATTGATGAGGCTAAGACGCATCCCATGAAGAATATTATAACAAGAGCATTGGGCACTGATAAGACTGTAAAACCGGATATAATGGAATTTGATTTTAAAAAAGATGATATCTTTGTGCTTTGTAGTGACGGGTTAACAAACATGATTGAGGATGATATTATTAAGGAAATTGTATGTAATTTAAGTCCGACAGATGCCACATTAAAGTTGATAGAAGAAGCTAATCTTAATGGTGGTGTAGATAATATTACTGTAGCTATAATAAAAGCAGATTAGCATAAGGGTGTGATGTATTATATGAAGGGGAAAACTTTGGGAAGCAGGTATACAATATTAGAAGAAGTAGGCGATGGCGGAATGGCCATTGTATATAAAGCAAAATGCAATTTGCTTGATAGAATTGTTGCCATTAAAGTATTAAAGCCGGAATTTTCCGAGGATGAGGATTTTGTGAGAAGGTTCAGGCGAGAGGCACAATCTGCTGCTAGCTTGTCTCATCCAAACATTGTAGGGATTTATGATGTGGGTGAGGAAGATGGTTTGCATTATATTGTCATGGAGTATGTTGAGGGTAAAACACTAAAACAATTGATAAAAGAAAAGTCGCCTATGCAGCCTATGGAAGTAATTGATTATGGAAAACAAATATGTGATGCGCTTGAATGTGCTCATAGGAATAAAATAGTCCATCGGGATATAAAATCTCAAAACATAATGATTACCCCTGATGGCAGGGTAAAAGTAATGGATTTTGGCATCGCAAGGGCTGCAACCGGTACTACTATAACCAATACAGGGAACGTGTTTGGCTCTGTTCAATATTTTTCGCCTGAACAGGCTAAAAGTGATTTTGTAGATGAACGTTCTGATATATATTCATTGGGTATTGTACTATATGAGGCCTTTACAGGTGAATTACCGTTTAATGGCCAGACCCCTGTAGCAATAGCACTAAAGCAGATTCAGCAAGAGCCTAAATCCATATCAAGTCTTATTCCAGGCTTCCCAAGAAAATTAGAGCTGATAGTTCAAAAATGCATGTCAAAGTCCCCAAATGATAGATTTCAAAATGCAAAAGAGCTCAAGAGTGAATTGGTTAAAGCTGCAGCTTGTCCTGATGTAATTAACTTTAAACATATGGATTTAGATCATACACTTGTTATGAACAAAATCCCTGATAATCATGATAATACAATAATATCTGAATTTGACAATTCAGAAGAGATTAACCCAAGGCCAAAAAGCAAGAAAAGAATGGAACCGTTAAAGGTTATCGGCATAGCAGTAGCGCTGATATTGATTTTTGCAATATTTTCGTATATTGGTGGCGTTTTAGCAAAGAAATATTTTGAAGTGCCTGAAACATTTGTTCCAGACGTTATAGGTCTAACTGAAGAAAAAGCAGTGGAGAAACTTACTCAAGAGGATCTTAAGTATGAGATAGAACGTGTAAACCATGATTCACCTGAAGGCCAAGTGATAGATCAGGATCCAAAGCCCAATGAACGAGTAAAGATCAATAGCATAGTAAATATTGTAGTAAGTAGAGGGCCTAAAGAAAATCAGATTCCACTTATAATAGGGTTAAGTGAGCAAGAAGCATTAGTGAGCATTTCTGATAATGGTTTTGAACCTGGGCGCATTAAAAGAGAAAATTCTGAAGAATATCCTGAAGGTATTGTGATAGACCAAAATCCAATGGATGGGCTATCTTTACCTCGAGGGACTAAAATAAATTTCACTGTAAGTTTAGGGCCTGCAGCAAAGCAAGAAAAGATCCCCACTGTTATTGGGAGAACTATTGATGAAGCACAAAAAATACTTAAAGAACAGGGAATTGCCATTGGGAATACGTTTAAAAAACCGAGTGATGCGCCTGAAAATATTGTAATAGCACAAGACCCAAATCCGGGCACCTTAATAAATAAAGACGGTAGCGCTACTGTGAATCTCACTGTCAGTAGTGGGCCTGTTGAACTGAAAAAATTCAATTTACCAATAATACTGCCTGCAGATCCACAGGAATTTAACATAAAGGTAATTATTTCTGATGAACTTGGCAAGCGTACAGTTTACAATAGAAAACATAAACCTGAAGATAGCCCTCTAACAGTGCCTATAGAAGGAGCAGGAACGATTAATGTAGAAGTGTTTCTTGATGATATTTTATATATTAAAGAGACTTATTAAATAACGACTTTGTTTTGTTAAAAATAGAATTACAAGTTATTTAGAGAAAACGTACTATTTGGAAGTGATTTCATAATGGTTAAAATAGCTCCATCTATTTTATCAGCAGATTTTGCTTATATTTGTGATGAAATTAAAAAAGTGGAGGATTCTGGTGCGGATCTTTTGCATATTGATGTTATGGACGGTCATTTTGTTCCAAATATTACATTAGGTGCTCCGATTATATCTTGCTTAAGAAAGATAACAAAGCTTCCATTTGATGTGCATCTGATGATAGAAAAACCGGAGAGATATATAGATGATTTTATTGATGCAGGTGCAGATATTCTCACAGTTCATGCAGAAGCCTCACTACATCTTCACCGGACAATAAATTATATAAAAAACAGGGGTATTATACCCGCAATAGCTTTAAATCCTTCAACATCTCTTGACTGTCTTAAGTATGTTTTAGATGATGTTGGCATGATTTTAATTATGAGTGTTAATCCCGGCTTTGGCGGACAGAAATTTATCTCCAATATGTTAGGAAAGATAAGAGATCTAAAGCAAATGTTGATGGCAAGAAAGATTGATATACCGATTGAAGTAGATGGCGGTGTAAACATCCAAAACGCAAAACAAATTGTGACCGCTGGAGCAAGCATTTTAGTAGCAGGATCTGCTATCTATAAATCTAAAGATCCTGGGCAAGTAGTACAAATATTAAAAGGTAAAAATATTTAATTTATTCTGCCCTAAACCATCTAAATTGTGTCAGAAAAACATTGCATTGAATATACTACTATATGACTACGATTATTATTGGATGATCACGTGCTTGGTGGGGGTGGTTTAGTGTGGAGGAGGATTAAGACCCGGAAATTTTTTGGGATTATACTGACGTTCGTAGGTGGTATTATCCTAATTTTAAGTATGCCCATGTGGATTTGGAGGATGTCACTTGGTGTATTTATGATGTTATTAGGTGGTATGTTATACAACATGAACCGATAGGGGGCTTTGGCATGAAGATTTTCGTCGTAAAGCTGCCAAAAGGCATAGGAAAAATCGTAAAGTCGATATTGAGTTTGTTTACTCATAAAGATTAGTAGAATTTTACTAATTAAAAAAGCGTGCTTTACTTTGCACGCTAATTTTTTAATGGGCTCTCTGAACTTTTCCAGAACGCAGACATCTAGTACAAACATTTAACCTTTTTATATGACCATCCATGTCAACTTTAACTCTGCGGACATTTGGAGCCCATACGCGTTTTGACTTTATATGGGAATGGCTCAATTGTATACCTTTTTGTGGAGTTTTTCCGCATATTTCGCATTTTGCCATTATGACACCTCCTTTATGCACAAGTATTTTACCATATAATAAAAAGTGCTGCAATAACAAAACGTAAATGTTAAAAAAATGTATTATAATTAATATTAGTCAAGTAAAGAAGGGAGGCATATAATTTGAAAAATATCATTGAGAATTCACTAGGTTCTATAGAAATATCAAAAGAAGTTATTGCACTGCTTGCTGGGAATGCAGCGATGGAATGCTATGGATTAGTGGGCATGGCTTCAAGAAAAATGATTGATGGAATTGCAGAATTACTTGGCCGTGAAAATTTAAGCAAGGGTATAGAAGTTCACGTATCAGAAGATATACTGGAGATAGATATTTATATAATAGTCCAATATGGAACAAAAATTAACGAGGTAGCAAATAATGTGATAGACAAAGTGCACTTTATATTAGAGAATGTGGTTGGAATAAGCCCTGACAAAATAAATGTCATAGTTCACGGAGTAAGGATAAAGTAATATGCGGGAGGTTTATATATTGAGTATCAACGAAATCAGCGGTAAATTATTAAAAAAGGCAATTATGCATTCTGCCTTTTCGCTGAGAAAAAACAAAAAAATAGTAGACGAGTTAAACGTTTTTCCCGTGCCAGATGGTGATACCGGAACAAACATGTCCCTTACCATGGATCAGGCATCAAAAGAGTTGAGTAAATTAAGTATAGATAATTTAAAACAGGTAGCTGATACTGCTGCTTGGGGTTCATTAATGGGGGCCCGTGGCAATTCTGGGGTAATATTATCTCAACTTTTTAGAGGTTTTTCGCAAGGTGTTCCTTCACATAAGCAAAGCATGACTCCGTTGGAGTTTGCAATAGCTTATAAAAAGGGAGTTGAAGCTGCATACCACGCTGTTATGAGGCCAGTTGAAGGGACCATTTTAACTGTGGCAAGGGAAACTGCTGAAAAGATGTTAGCTGAAGCTAAACACTGTGATGATATGTTGACTGTTGTAAAAAACACTCTTTCATATGGAGAAGAAGTATTGGCTAAAACTCCAGACATGCTAGAGGCTTTAAAAGAAGCAAGAGTTGTAGATGCTGGAGGGAAAGGACTTATTATTTTATTATCGGCATTTTTAGATGTATTAGAGAATCCAGATTTAAGCTTGAGCGAATATGAAGATATACAACAAGAAGATTTTAGTGTTGAAAAAACCGATCTAAAAGAACTGGAATATATATACTGTACTGAACTTTTTATAAACGGAAAAGCAATTAATATTGATTTATTAAAAAGTTATTTAGAAAAATTAGGGGATTCTTTAATTGTTGTTGGTATGGAAGATTTGGTAAAAGTACATGTTCACACTAATCACCCTGGTTTAGTTATGGAAAAAGCATTGGAGATGGGTGAATTATCAAAGATTAAGGTTGACAATATGAGACTTCAACATCGTGAGATGATAGAAGATTTAAGTGAAGCTGTAGAGGAAAATCAAAAAGAGAACCAAGATATTTACGAAGAAAAAGAGCTGGGCATTATTGCAGTATCACAGGGTGAAGGTTTAAACGAAATATTTAAGAGTATGGGTGCTGAAATTATCCAAGGCGGACAAACCATGAATCCTTCAACAGAAAGCATACTGCAGGCCGTAGAAAAACATGCATACAAAAATACAATAATCCTGCCAAACAATAAAAATATAATAATGACTGCAGAACAAGTTAAGCAAATTAGCAAGAAAAATATCTATGTTATACCTACTAAGTCAATACCTCAAGGGATTGCAGCCCTATTGGCGTTTAATCCTCTAATTTCAATCCAGGAGAATATAGATAATATGAACAAAGCGTTGAAAGGCGTAATTACAGGGGAAGTTACCTATGCAGTCAGAGATTCAAAAATTAACGGTACCTTGATAAAACAAGGCGATATTTTAGGAATAAAGGATGGAAAATTGACCATAGTAAACAGTGATATGGAAAAAGTGTTGCTTGAACTAATAGAAAAAATGGTAGAAGATAGGCAGGATGGAATAATAACTCTATATTATGGTCAAGAGGTTGCAAAAGATGATGTAGAAAAATTAAATCAAATATTGACAGATAAATACCCTGAATTTGATGTAGAGTGTTATGATGGAGGCCAAAGCTTATATTATTATATAGTATCTGTAGAGTAAATGTGAGGTGCTTTTGTTGGATTTAACTTTAAGTCCACAATACATAAAAGGTGTAGGCCCTGCTAGGGCTTCTATGTTATCAAAGTTGGGGATAGAGACGATTGAAGACCTTTTGTTTTTTATTCCCAGGGATTACCTTGATTTATCGCCCTTGAATTTTAAGCAGGCAAGTGAAGATAAGAAGGGTGCTTTCCCATGTATTGTTACTGGAGCTATTGAAGGAAGAAAAGCAAAGTCAGGAATTTGGATTACAAAGATACCTATAACCGATGGTCAAAATAATGGTTATGCGGTTTTTTTTAATCAGCCATATTTAGCAAGGATTTTCCATAAGGACGATAGACTTTTATTAATTGGCAAAATGAATAAGAAATTCGGGGCTTTTGAAATAACTAATCCAGAATGGATTAAATTTGATAAAAATACTATATATGATTTTGAACGAATATGTCCGATATATCCATTGACTAAAGGACTTTCACAAAAAATAATGCGCAATATTGTGAGACAAACTTTACAATATACATATAAAGTTGAGGAAACTCTTCCAAAGCAAATACTTAAAGATTATGATTTAATGCCAATACAAGATGCGATTAAAAACGTTCATTTTCCAAAGAGTTTTGAAAGATTAAAGCAAGCCCGAAAGAGGATTGCCTTTGAAGAATTATTGTTATTTCAACTGGCAATGCTAACAACAAAACGCTATTTTTTTAATGAAAAAAGAATTAATCTCTACAAGAATTTAGTCTTGAAACCTTTTTTATCAGGTATTCCATTTAGTCTAACAGATGGTCAATTAAAAGTAATATGTCAAATAAAGAGAGATTTATCAAGTAAACATAATATGAATAGATTGGTACAAGGTGATGTGGGGTCAGGGAAAACTGTAGTTGCATGTGCGGCTTTGTACCTTGCTGTTATAAATGGACTACAGGGTGCTATGATGGCTCCAACCGAAATACTTGCCGATCAACATTATGAAACAATTACAAGTTACCTTAAGCCACATTCTATTAAGGTAGATATTTTAAAGGGTTCAACGTCAGAAAAAGAACGACAGCGTATATTCAAAGATTTAAAAGAAGGTAAAACTCAAATATTAGTTGGTACACATGCCATAATCCAGGAAAATGTTGAATTCCATAAATTGGGGATGGTAATAACTGATGAACAGCATAGGTTTGGAGTTAAACAGAGAGAAAAACTTGTTAAGAAGGGTCAATATCCGGATACTCTTGTAATGAGTGCAACCCCCATTCCAAGGACTATAGCACTAGTTCTCTATAGCGATTTAGATATTTCAACAATAGATACAATGCCTAAAGGGAGACAAAAAGTTCAAACATATGTTGTGGATAAAGCGATGAGAAGAAGAATTTATAATTTTATGGCTGAAGAGGTTAAAAAAGGCCATTTAGTTTATGTTGTATGTCCTTGCGTGGAAGAAAATGAGCTAAATATGGTAAATGTTCAAGACCATACCAAGATGCTTAAAAAAAGCTACCCTGAAATTAAAATAGAAGCTCTTCATGGTAAAATGAAAGCTGAAGAAAAGGATAAAAAAATTAGTGATTTTATTTCAAAGAAAGTTCAGGTTCTTGTAACAACTACAGTAATCGAGGTTGGAGTAGATGTTCCCGAAGCTACTCTAATAATTGTAGAGAATGCCGAGAGATTTGGGCTTGCTCAATTGCATCAATTGAGGGGAAGAGTAGGTAGAAGCAACATCAGATCTTATTGCATTTTGATTTCAGATTCCAAGGACAAAAATGCTAGGTCGAGATTAACATATTTAATGAAATGTCATAATGGCTTTGAAATAGCGCAGAAAGATCTTGAGATTAGGGGGCCAGGGGAGTTTTTAGGTGTAAAACAGCATGGATTTTTCGGATTTAAAATGGCTGAACTTACAAGAGATACGAAGTGGCTTGAGATAACGAGGAACATATCTAAAGAAATTATCGAAAGAGGTTGTTTAGATAAGCCCGAATTCGGAAATTTAAAGAAAAAGTTATATAGAAAGTATGACTTACCTGATTGTTGACGGTTAATAAAAAACCTTAATTCAGCTAAAAAAACTGAATCTGAATTAAGGTTTTTTCTTTTAAAATAAATATATTTTTTACGTTACAGCCATTGGATTTTAATACATATTGTTCTAGTATACAGTCGTTTACTTAGGTTATGCTATTATTACAAACATTAAAAGGAGGTGAAGACAAAAATGGCATTAGGTCAAAAAAGGAATAAACTTGTGGTACCTGAATCTCATAAAGCAATGGAGCAGTTTAAAATGGAAGTTGCAAAAGAGATTGGCATTCAAGCTCCAGCTGATGGCTATTGGGGTAACTATGCCTCAAGAGATAATGGAGCAGTAGGTGGCCATATGGTTCGCAAGATGATTGAAGATTATGAGAGACGCTTGAGTGGTAAAACTCCAACTCAATAACAATAAATAAGAGAACAGGCTGATTATAGTCTGTTCTTTTTTATTGTTTAAATCAAAAACATGCCGGCAGTTTAAATGCTGCCGGCATTGGGAGAGGAGAAACCGGAGGAAGAGCTTATGGGGAAAGTTTATTTACATTACATA
>DUTQ01000339.1 GCA_012841995.1 Thermoanaerobacterales bacterium
CTTTTGCTGCGAGCCCTGGTTATGGCGATGAATCTATCGAAATATTAAGTCAAAACCCCTTCAGATTAGCCGATGAGGTTTACGGAATAGGGTTTAAAACTGCAGATAAAATAGCGCGCAAAATGGGCATGAAGTATGATTCTTTGGAAAGGCTAAGTGCAGGATTGAAATTTGCACTCCAGGAATCTGCTAATGAAGGCCATGTATATATGCCGAAAGACCAATTGTTTAACAATGCAGCAAAGCTGCTTGAGGTGGATAAAGGGCTTTTGGATCAGCCCCTTGCGGCTCTGCTTGAAAAAGGTGATGTAATATTAGATACATCTTGGGGAAAGGAAGATGTATATCTAGCGGCTTTTTTTGTATGTGAAGAATCTGTTGCAAGGCAGCTGTTTTTGCTTTCATCCATGGTGGAGAAATCGCTTGACATTACCAGCCAAGATATGGACCGCGTGGAAAAAAACTGTGGTATAAAGATGGCAAAAAAGCAAAGGCAAGCCCTTAAAATGGCAGCAAAGGAAGGGGTATTGATAATCACCGGAGGGCCAGGTACAGGCAAGACAACAGCTATAAAGAGCCTTATAGAATTTTTCAAACAACATAAATTGAGTATAGCTTTAGCTGCACCAACAGGCAGAGCTGCAAAGAGGATGAATGAGGCCACAGGGCAAGATGCCAAAACCATTCACAGGCTTTTGGAGTATAAGGCTTATGAAGAAGGTGGGATGGCTTTTGGCAAAAATCAAGACCATATGCTAGAACACGATGTCATAATAATTGACGAGATCTCAATGGTTGACATTGTCTTGATGTACCACCTGTTATCGGCTATAAAGCCTGGAGCAAGGCTTATCATGGTAGGTGATGCTGATCAGCTTCCTTCAGTTGGCCCTGGAAGTGTGCTTCGGGATATGATAAAAAGTGAGTTGATTCCCATAGTTGTGCTTGACGAGGTTTTCCGTCAGGCAAAGGAAAGTATGATTGTTGTCAATGCACACAGAATAAATCGAGGGCTTTATCCATATTTGAATGTGAAGGATAAGGATTTTTATTTTGAACAAAAGCTTGAACCTAAAGAGATTGAAAATGATATTTTGGAACTTGCAAGTAAGAGATTGCCGTCATACGGAAATTTTGATGCTATAGAGGATATACAAGTCCTTACTCCGATGAAGAAAGGTGCTGTCGGAGTCTTTAACCTTAACAAAAAGCTTCAAGGGATTTTAAATCCTCCTTCACCTGATAAAAGTGAACTAAAGCACCGCTTTTACACGTTTCGCAAAGGCGACAAGGTAATGCAGGTTAAGAACAATTATGATAAAGAGGTTTTCAACGGGGATCTAGGGCGCATTATAGAGATTGATGAAGATGAGGGGCAAGTGTTGGTTTCTTTTGCTGAACCAGATAAAGACATAGAAGTAATGTACGAGCTTCAAGATATGGATGAACTCAACCTTGCGTATGCCCTTTCAGTGCATAAAAGCCAAGGCAGTGAGTTTCCTGTAGTAATACTTCCTATTACTACACAACACTATATAATGTTACAGAGGAATCTTATCTATACAGCAATTACAAGAGCAAAAAAACTACTGGTAATGGTAGGCACGAAACAGGCTATAAGAATTGCCATTAGAAACAACCAGGCACATATAAGGTATAGCCGCTTGGATGAACGGATTGCACAGGAATTTGAAGGCATCATTTAGTAGTCTGTTTGAAGAGGTGTTTAAATGATTGATAATAAAATGCTAAAGTTAAAATACATACTAAAGAGTTTTGATAAGATATTAGTGGCCTTTTCAGGTGGTGTAGACAGCTCGTTTTTATTAAAAGTATGTATCGACGTATTGGGGAGTAATAATGTTTTAGCTGTAACTGCAAAGACCGAATCCTTCCCAGAAAGAGAGATATCTGATGCAATAAAAACAGCTAATCGTTTTAAAGCATACCACAAGATAATAGATTTCGATCAACTTGCCATCCAGGAAGTATCGAAAAACACTCCAGAAAGATGCTATTTTTGCAAGAAGGCCCTCTTTGCAAAATTAAAAGATATCGCATCACAAGAAGGTATAAAATACATAGTGGAAGGGTCAAATATGGACGATATCGGGGATTTTAGACCTGGTATGAAGGCAATGAAAGAACTTGATATAAAAAGTCCTCTTAAAGATGCGGGGTTTAAAAAATCAGAAATTCGCAAGGTGGCATGTGAAATGAATATACCTACTTGGGACAGGCCGTCTTTTGCCTGCCTGTTTTCCAGGTTTCCCTATGGAGAAAAGGTTACACATGAAAAACTAAAGAGGGTATCTGGAGCAGAGGATGTTTTAAGAAAAATGGGTTTAACCCAGTTTAGAGTAAGAAGTCATAATGATATAGCGCGCATTGAGGTATTGCCTGAAGAAATCCATGTGTTTTTTGATGAAGGGTTTAGGGAAAAGGTTGTTGGCGCACTTAAA
>DUTQ01000340.1 GCA_012841995.1 Thermoanaerobacterales bacterium
ATAAATTAAAGCCTTAATAAATTTAATCACCAACCACAAAAGCCCTGGCGTAAAAAACAGAATAATAATCCATGTCATGATCTTTTTATTTTTATCCCTAATATTTAATTCTTTATGGTAATTATCTTCCAAAGCTTCATCAATATGTTCTTTTGGTAAGTTGTATACATCATTCATAATTAACTCTTTGGCCAATTTTAAAGACTTTGATGGCACATAAATATCAATACCAAATGGAGTCATACCCATAAATACACTTAAATACGCCCCAGCCCCTTTATACTTTTTCATAATCGGTATACCGGATTGAAACAATTTTGATTCAATTATGCTGTATTCAATTTCATCCATAACTGAAACCAAAAATGCCTCATGATCATATTCAACCACTTCATGGTTAATTTCTTCCAATTCATTTACTAACTCACTTCCACAATCACTGCATTTTGTAAAACCGTCTCTATATTCAGTTCTACATTTAGGACACCAAGGCATATTACTTCCCCCTTAATAACTTCAGAGCATTCGCCGCTGTTCAGGTGCTTGGGTTTCTTTCAACACACCGGCTCAACAGACATGCTGGGCAAATAAAAAGAGAACCAACTTTTGGTCAGTTCTCTCATCTTCGTTCGACAAAATTCGGGCGGTGCCAGGGAAGGCTCTGAAAAGTTGCCTTATTGTTTCAAATATTTATCAAGATCTTTTATATCTTGTATGTCAAAAATATTGTCTGCGATTACTTCAAGAACTGTTTTATCCTGGGCTTTAATCCTTGCTATATACTCACTTGGTATCTCTCCCAGTTTCTTGGTCAATAATATTATAATAGTCTTTATCATACCGCCTATCTCGCCTTTTTCTATTCCTTTTTCTATTCCTTTTTCTATTCCTTTTTGCATTCCTTCTTTTAATCCTCTTTTGTATACTTCCGGGTCGAGTATCATTTTTGCCATCTCACCCACCTCCTGCTTAATATCTTGTACTTCATGACTGAAGAGTTCATCGGCTAGGGTTGCAAGTTCCATTAGTATTTTATTGCATTCTTCTATGATAAGTTCTTTTACGATTAGGGCGTCTTTTAATTCTTTTATTATGCTTTCTATTACTTTTTTTATTTTGTTTTTGTATTCGGTTATTAGTTTTGACTTTTGCTTTTCATTTAGTTTTCTTTTCTTTAAGTTTTCAAGTTCTTCTCTTAAGTTTATTATCTCTAGTGGAAGCATGATATATAGTTTTTGTTTTTTGTAGTAATTTGGGTCATGTTCCCAGATTTTAAATGTGGGAACTATGTACTTTATGTTTTGCTGGGTATATGGCATTTTAATTGTGAGTTTTAGTTCGTCGGGTATTGCCTCATTCTTTTTTAGAAATATTATGACCTGTGATGGAAATTCTACGGTTAGTTCTTCATCTTTTTTTATGTTGTTGTAGTCCAGGTTGTCTATGGCGATTCTAAATCCGTAATCTATCATGCGGATTATTAAGGTCCTGTCGTTTAGTGTTTGAAATTCTATGTGGTATTTTGTATTTTGTTCGTTTATTTCTATGTTTAGTACGGTATCTGCTATGGCAGTTGTTTTGTCAAGCTTTATGTATTCTCTGTTTAGTTGTTGTATTTTTGTATCTTCTTTAAAGTCTTTTTTGAAAAAAGCGTTTATTGCGTATATTGTTAGTCTGTCTGATATGTTAAATAGGTTTTTCAGGGTTTTGTCATAGTGAATGGTTCTCTTATTGTTATCTCCCATTTACTTTAGCTCCCTTATCTTTATATTACTATCTATTTTGGTTTTTTTCAATGAGTTTTAAGCCCACGTTCTCGAACACATGTTCTGTGTATTTGCTATTATTATACAATTATTATTTTTTTCTGTCAATAGGATAAGCCAACCTCGATCTTTTGATAATCTAATATGATTGATTTTCGTAGAAGCGCTGGGAGAAACGCGGGGACGGTTCTCTTGAAAATCATAGTTTTTTATTAAAAAATGCAAGCTGATCAATCTATTATTCAAAGCAAACTTAAGCTTGCATAGGGATAGTAGTCCCTTCTTAACATATCAAATAAAAGGCAAAATTTTTTTATTGAACAAAAAGTTGCTTTTATTTTTTTATAAAAATTTTGCCTTTTATTTGATATGTTAAGAAGGGATTACTATCCCTATGCAAGCTCAAGCTGATCAATCTATTATTCAA
>DUTQ01000341.1 GCA_012841995.1 Thermoanaerobacterales bacterium
ATATCTATCCATTGGCTGTTAGTTTCTATCTGCAGCAGCTATAGCTATCTTTAAAAAATCAGGCCCTTTTTGTGTAATCTCATAATCATAAACAAAATCTTTTTTAAACATGGTTAAAAGCTCTCTAGTTTCCCAGAAAATAGCTTCTTCTAATTCGATTTTCGTCAACATAGGTAAAATTGCATTTCGAACAATTACACACTGATTGGGAATACCTGTGATTATATTTTTGCAAGACAACAGATTTTTAAGTTTGTTAATACATAGTGAAAAATCTTTAGAATTTAAATCTTCTACTGATTTTGGCGCTCTGTTATTATGTATCTTTACCATCTGCTTTATAGCAAATTTCTTACCCTTTTTAATCATATGGACAGCTTTGACAGTTTCCGAACCAATGTCAATTCCAACTTTACTGAAATCGAACATTTTTGTTAGCAATGATGTGGCCTACTTGATACAATCTCTATTGCTTTTAATAATTCTACAATAACATTAGTTCGGAATTGCTCACTCAGCATTTCAGCCTTAGCGTAAACTTCTCCCCGTTGTGTAACAGCATACTTTGTAGGTAGGTTATTTAAAGCTATTGAAGCTATATCCAATTTGCAACGTTCACATTTACATACATCCTTATTTTTTATAATTTCATCCAGAAATATAAAAACAACATCTTCCATGCAATTCTTTAATTTGAACTCTTCATTCACAATTCCAGTCATATTATAATCATTCCTTTCACTCAAGGCACAAAACAGAATGGAATATCATGTTTTGAGAAATTTTTTTATGATTCTACAGCCACAAGAATACTAATTTATTATAAAACAAATTGGTGTAACCTTTGTCGTTATTTTAAATACCTCACCTGATATTTTTGCTGAAATATCAATTTTAATATAGTTTTGCTCAATTGGTTTATAAAATGTAAGCGCATCAATATAAGCAACTGGATTTTTACCCTTATTTTTTTCCCTATATAACACACCCTTTTCTAAATAATAATTTACCTTCTCTCCATCAAAAAAAGTTAATGTTATATAATTCTCAGAAATAATCTCTATCTTTTTAGCCTGTCTAATAGAAGTTGAAAGCCAACTCACTGCTTGCCTTACATTTTGCTTTAACTCCATTTGTTCAAAATTGTACTGGTATTCCCTAATACCTGCATTATACATGTTAAAGGCAGTTATCATCACAATACTCATTATAGCTAGCGAAATAATTAATTCAATTAGTGTAAAGCCTCTTTGTTTTTTAATAAAAACCCTTCTGTGTAACAAGTGTTACTTCCCTGCCTTTTCCTTTTACCTGCACAGTAATTTTTATAAGGTTTGGCTTTTTCATATATATTTTAGTTGTTCGATGAAAAATTATATCATCAACTGTCAAAGTATCTCTAAACTCACCCTGTTTCTTTGCCAGTTCATTAAAGGGTAATGATTTTAGTTCTTCGATTTTATCTTGAGCCAGTAAAGTTGATACAGTTATTTCTCGACTATGTATATTTGATTTTGTACTCTGTAAAAATAATCCCGCTATTGGTAAAACTGTTATTGATAAAATAGCTACCGCACAGATTATTTCGATTAATATAAATCCGTTTTCACTTTGCAATCTTTTCATCGCCTTTACGGAGGTGTCTTGCTTATTCTAACCCTTCCGGTTGCAACAGAAACTATAATATACAACTTATCCTTGTTGTTTTTTATTGCTATAGTGCCTGCTTGTGCAGGTGCACCTGACATATAAAATATAAGAGTATCTTTATCAAAATTAGTCCATGCCAAAACAATATTTTTTGTTAAATATATCTTCTGGCCCTTATTTCCTTTTTTTATAAAGTAATTGTCCTTATTGTGCAGGTCGAAAATAATTCTATATGAGGTTCCTTCAGATAAAGCCTTTTGTTGAGCAAGCCTAATATGTTGAGCTATCTGATGTGCTGCAATATTTAACTTATGATGAGCCAAAGTCCTTTTAAAACTTGGCAATCCAACTAAAGATAAAACTGAAAATATAGATATAACAACAATTATCTCAATCAAGGTGAAACCTTTTTTTAAAAAAAACCTGTTGTTAAATCTTATTACCCCCATTTTTGAGAACTAATCAGTCTATTCATATTACAAAAATTTTATCTAAAAATCATATGTATTTATTCAAGAGTGTACTTATTATCATTATCTAGAGTGTATGAAAACTCATTTGTAGTCCAGTCCCCTTTCTCATCTTTTTTATCACCAATCTTTTCAGGAACTTTTGTTAAATAATCAGGAACTAAACTCTCTAAGCTTGCTGGATATTCGCCATTTTCGGCATAATAGCGTTCAAGGGCATTCTTAATTATGGTAATATTTGCTTTGTTTGAATTATCTCTTGCTTTTTTTAAAACACCTGTTACCCTTGGTACAGCTACAGTGGCAATGATCGCTAATATTGCTATTACGATAATGAGTTCAATTAAAGTAAAACCCTTGGGGTTTTTTTTACCCATTTTCATTTCTTTCACCTCGTAAGAAATTGTTTTAATATAAATTATATATATCAAACATTGGGATAACTATGGACATTACCACAAAACCAATAATTATTGACATGATGATAATCATAAAAGGCTCGATCAGTGTTAGTAAATTTTTTTGAATGTTTTCCACCTCAGACTCGTAAAAACTCGCAGTTTTTTTTAGCATATTTTCAAGGTCACCTGATTCTTCACCTATTTTTATCATCTTTCTAACCAATTCCGGAATAAGCTTATCACTAAATGCATCAGATAAGTTTTTTCCATTTTTGAGCTTAACAACAGTTTGCTCTAGATGTCTTTTAAAAACTTGGTTATTTAATGCCTTTGATGCAGTTTTAATGGCATCAATTAAAGGTATCCCACTGGAAAACAATAAAGCTAATATATTACAAAAATCAGCACATAATCCTTTTTTAATAAAGTTGCCATAGTAAGGTATATTGAGTTTTACGCTATCAATTTTATATGCTCCAATAGGGGTTAAAGATAATTTTATGTATAAGGCGTTAATAAAACATATAAATAAAAACAAAAAAAATATTATCTTCGTCATGTTATTGCCTATAAAAATAAGCGCTCTTGTTTGATATGGTAAATAAATGCCAGTATTTAAAAAAAGGTTGTCAAACAGCGGAATAATGTTCTTGACCAAAAATGCTATCACGATGATTGTCACTATACATAATATGATTGGATAAGTCATTGCACTTTTGATTTTATCAGAACGTTTAGTAACGCTTTCATAGTAAGTAGCCAGCCGATTTAAGGCATACCCTAATTTCCCTGCAATTTCTGCTGACTCTATAACACATACAAAAACACTTGGAAATACTTCTGGATATCTTTTGAACGCTTCAGAGATAGTTAGGCCATTATTGACCTGGATTTGAATTTTAATAATAGCAGATTTTAAAATTCGATTATGTGTTTGCTTTGCTAAAAGTTTTAAGCTTTCGATAATCGGAATACCTGCTTCCTCCATGGCCTCAAACTGTCGACAAAAAATTGCAAGATCCTTGCTTTTTATTTTATATATTTTTCTTCTTATAAATCTTAAAAATGGATTTTCTGTCTTCTCCTTTATTAAAACTGGTATAAAACCCTTTTGTTTTATCATTTTAGCAACAAAAGATTTGTTTTCAGCTGTAAATATACCAGTTAGCTCTTCCCCGTTAAAATTTTTACCTTTATAAATAAAGTCTGGCATAATATCACCAAAAGTCGATATTTTTTAATACATTAACAAGCTTTTTATTTTAAAATTCGTGTAAATCACTTATTGTATAAACAACACGCATTAGTTCATCAATAGTGGTAACACCACTTTTAACTAAATCCAATCCACTTTGTATTAAGCTCTTATGACTTTTGTAAGAAATTTTATCAAGCTCTTGAGATGAGGCTTTTTTTGCTATAAGTTTTCTATGCGTTTCTGTTATACAGACAACCTCTCCGATAACAGTGCGACCATTATACCCTAAATAATTGCATTCAGGGCAACCTTTGCCATGATATAAAGTATCTTCCTTGTCTATTTTTAAGTACATCCTATCTCGCTTGCTAGGTTTGTATATAGATTTACATACAGGACATATCTTACGGACAAGTCTTTGAGCAATTACACCTACAAGGCAGGAGGCAAGAAGATATGGTTCAACATCCATATCCAAAAGCCTCATTATAGCACTTGATGTACTATTTGTATGCAATGTTGAAAAAACCAAATGTCCTGTCAAAGCAGCTCGAATTGCAATTTTTGCTGTTTCAGGATCTCTAATTTCTCCAAGCATAATAATATTTGGATCCTGCCTTAAAATAGATCGCAATCCATTGGCAAATGTCATACCTGTTTTAGGATTAATTTGCACTTGATTTATGCCAGAAAGTGCATATTCAACTGGGTCTTCGAGTGTAACAATATTTTTATCCGGGCTATTAATAGCATTTAGCATTGAATATAATGTAGTAGTTTTACCGCTACCAGTTGGACCAGTAACAAGAATCATTCCATAAGGGTATTTGAGAATTTGGTCTATTAAGCTAAGTTGAACTAGACTAAACCCAAGCTTATTTAAACTTACAATATAATCATTTCTATTTAATATTCTTAATGCAATCTTCTCGCCATTTATCGTAGGTAATGTAGATACACGAATGTCTATATGCATATCATCAACTACCAAATTAATTTTTCCATCTTGAGGAAGTCGAGTTTGAGTTATGTCCATATGAGCCATTATTTTTATTCTAGCTATAATCGACGGAAGCAACTTCTTTGGAGAAACCATGACTTCTAAAAGAAAGCCATCTATACGATACCTAATTCGAACATTCTTTTCTTGAGGCTCAATATGTATGTCACTTGCCCCCTTTTTAACAGCTTGTTTAATTAGGGTATCTACCAAGCGAACGACAGGAGCCTTATCAGTTTCCTCGCTTTGTTCATATATACTTGATGAATCATATTTTTCGTCTTGCGCTTTTTCTCGCATTTCCCATAAAGCTTCTTGAATTGTATCTCTTAATGTATAGTACTGGTCAATAGTCTTTTTTATTTCACTCCTTGTTGCTAATAAAAATTTAATTTCAAGGTCAGTAGTCATCTTTATTTCATCAATAACAAATGTATTTAATGGATCACTTGTAGCTAAATGTAATTTATTACTATCTTTTTTAACTGGAAAAACATTATATTTTCTGGCAAGGTATTCCGGAAAAGTCCTTAATACTTCTGAATCAATTTCAATCTTACTTAATTCTATACGTTTTATTTGGAGCGTTTTCTCCATAAATTTAAGCATTTCTTGCTCAGAAATAAAACCCTCTTCAAATAAAATTTCTTGTAGACTCATATTACTTTTTTTTTGAATATTTAAAGCATCTTTAATCTGCTGTTTTGTCAATAACTTATATTGTAATAACATATCAACAAGTTTTTTCTTATAAATATCCATCATGAAATCCATCTCACAATTTTTATTCTAAATCTTATAATTCAACACATTTTACCAGAATCCTCCTTTCATATCCAATTGTTTATTATATTGTATGTTTTTGGTTAAAAATGTCTACAAATTAAAAAGAAGCTCTACTGGCTTCTTTTGATAAAATATAATTTCATCTGTGGTTTCTTATTAGCAAAAACGAATCCCACATCCATTAGTTTATAATTTTTAAGACATGGATTTTTTTGTTTTAGTTCTCTTACAATTTTTTTAATCTCTTTAATTATATTTAATAGTTCTTGTGGCTTAACATCCAAATGAAAGTTAAAGGATTTTAGAATGGTTAACAATTCCATATCAACCCCACCTTATAAATAGTTGAGGTGCTAAATTGGGTCTTTTAGCTTTTTTATAACTATCTTCTCTATAATCCTTATCAATTTGGTTCCAAAAAATTCATTCTCATTCAAGGGTTCAACTAGAATAGCAAAAAGCCCTAATCTTTTTGCTCCTAAAATATCAGTAAAGATCTGATCACCTACAACTGCCACTTGTTCAGGATTCATATTCAAAATTTTTAACGCCTTAAGAAAAGCTTTTTTACGAGGTTTAATAACTCCTGACACGGCTGGTATATTAAGCTTTTTAGCGCAATCTTTGATTCGGCGTGGTTTGTTATTAGAAACTATACATAATTTTATACCACTACTACTGCATTCATTAATCCAATTTTTTAATTTTTCATCTATAGAATCTTTATTCCAAGGAAGTAATGTATTATCCAAATAAAGAAAAAGGGAATTTTGGGAA
>DUTQ01000342.1 GCA_012841995.1 Thermoanaerobacterales bacterium
GGCGGTGGAGCTTATGTAGTTCTGTATCTTTTGTTTTTGGTGATTATCGGCATACCTCTTATGCTTGCTGCAATAACCCTTGGGAGAAAAACCCAACTGTCGGTTTTTGGTGCATATAAAAGCATAGATAAGCGTTGGTCTTTTGTGGGAGCTTTGGCGGTGATTTGCGGTTTTGTCATATTGGCCTTTTACTCCACCGTAGGTGGATGGGTGCTTTACTATTTTAAAAATGCAATTACTGGAGAGTTAAATTCTACCGATCCAGCCGCACTGGCGGGTATCTTTACCGGCATGATGAGTTCTCCTAAAATCCTAATATTATATCAGTTGATTTTTATGTTATTGACTATCGTGATAGTGGTAAATGGCATAAAAAAAGGCATTGAAAGCAGCTCCAAAATAATGATGCCTGGACTTTTTATCCTTCTTATAATAATTGCCGCAAGAAGTGTTACATTGAGCGGCAGTATGGAAGGGATCAAGTTCTTGTTGATTCCGGATTTTTCAAAGATAACAATGGATGTGGCTAAAAATGCTTTAGGGCAGGTATTTTTCTCCCTCAGTATAGGCATGGGGGTAATGATAACATATGGCAGTTACTTGGGTAAGGAAGAAAATCTATTGAGCACTGCTGTCTCTATTCCCGTATTGGATACCCTTGCAGCCCTGATAGCAGGCTTTGCTACAATACCGGCGGTCTTTGCCCTGGGTTTTGAAGTGGGAGAAGGGCCTGGACTTATGTTTATCACATTACCGGCAGTCTTTGCATCAATGCCCATGGGGCAGATCTTTTGTATAGCATTTTTCCTGATGGTTATCTTTGCATCCCTTACTTCTTCCATATCCATGTTAGAAATATGTGTATCATACTTTGTTGATGAGCGAAACAATGACAGGACAAAAGTCACACTAACAGTTGGAGCTTTAATATTTTTGCTTGGGATACCCGCATCTCTGTCCTTGGTGGAAGGCAGTTGTTTTAAACTTGGAAGTTTGTCTTTTTTCGACATGTATGACAAATTGTCTTCCAATATCCTGCTTACAACCGGTGCATTTTTACTGTGTATATTTGTTGCATGGGTGCTTACAACTAAAGAAGCCGTGAAAGAAATAGAGAGCTCGGAAGTGGATTTTAAATTGGCCAATGTTTGGAGTTTTTTATTAAAATATATTGTCCCTATTGGTGTATTTGTAATATTGATTAATTCCTATAAAGACTTTATAGTTGCTCTGTTTCAATGATCTTTTATTTAAATTGCAGAAACTAATAAGTACAAGGGTTAAAAGCCTCTGAAGCCGTTTTTAAAAAAAACACCTTCTGCTACATTCATACTAGCAGAAGGTGTGATACCTTTCAATATGTTAAATTAGGTAAGTGCATGTCCTAAAAAAGCTTAACAGCCTGTATCTTTCCGGCAGGCACGCCCCCGTATGTTTTTACAATTCTCGCCTTAAATTTATTTAGTTTATTCACTGTAGATTCGTCTATAGAACCCAGCTCCATTAATATTTGCATAACAACTTGAGGTAAAGCTCTTTCAGAGCCATCTTCGATTTTAACTGCAATGCCGATGCCTTCAGGAATTACCCCAATTCCAAAAGAAGCTTCAGCCCCATCCTTTGCTACAAACTTTTTGTCTGTTGCCTTCAACAAATCTGTGGTAAATCGACCTGTACCTGCTATAAGCTCGGGAAAATTGCCCATAGCTTTTTGAATCTCTTGAATTCCATCTTGCCTGCTGCCTGAATATTTTTCTAGGTTTGTCAAATTGGCATATCCAAGAGCCATGTTCTTCAAAGGAACTGCGAAAACAGGCACTCCACAAGTATCAAGGCCTGTTGCAATTTGGGATGCAGGATATTCCGTCATTTGTGCTACGGTATTGAGCATAAGCTGTTGTACCGGATGTGTTAAATCCATGTAATTACCTAAATCCCAATCTTTATGACGCGTTATCGCAAGCATACATGAATGTTTACCAGAACAGGCATTTCTCAACTGACTAATCCTTTCATTAGCTTGCATAAGCCTTTGAGCGGTAGGCTTGTGAAATGGCCTCTGTATTCCACATTGAAGATTTGACTCATCAAGCCCTATCTTTTTCAAAATAGACTCGATCCTTTGAACATGCATATCTTCACCACTGTGAGAACCACACATAACAGCAATTTCGTCTTGGGAAAACTCAAATGCCTCCGCTGCGCCAGTTTCAAAAAGTGGCAGCACTTGAAACGGCTTTGCGGCAGACCTCAAAAAAGTCATCCTTTCCGGATTCCCCCTACTATAGAGGATTTTTCCGGTTTTATCCACAACAACCACAGATCCAAAGTGTCTACTTTCCACTATATCCCCTCTGTAGGCTACAGCCAACAGTTCACAATCATTCATTTCCCACACCCCTCCCATTACTCTTATTTTTATAGTAACAGAAGTTGAGTGTTTTCTCAATCTTTGGACATAATTCGGGCGGTAACCAGGCTTTCTATTCCCCTTGAATGCTCTATGCTACCATGTCATTATATCTTACTATAAGCACTTCCGCTTTATTTTTCTTCGCTTCTTCTACAATTGCTTCAAGTTTTAATGCTGTATCAGTATCAACAAAGTACTCTCCACATTGCTTACAAACACTTGCAGGCACATTTTTTACAATAATTATTCGTTCTCCTAAATCTACTATGTGATTAACTTTGCCATTTGTTAAATTAGCCTTACAAAGTGCACAATTCATTGCACACTACCTCCTTCTAGTCTTTAAATCCCCTAACCACTCATTTTCTTCAGGATAATACGCAGTTATCATCCATACGTAATCTTGACCTAACGCACAAACCACATGAATCCCTTTACAGTTGTTAGAATAACCTAATATAAGACAGCTTGGAAACGGATAATCATCGGGATAGTATTCTATAATTTCTCCATTATAGATACAATCTATAATATCTTTAACCTTTATTCCTCTTTGAGACATTCTAGTTAATATATGACTACTCCACTTTATTCTATCGTCTTTGAGCAAATCCTTTATTTCTTCAATCCTTATCATTATCTTCCCCCGGAAACAAAGTGTATTCTATAATATCATTATACCACAATTTTCAAAAAATAATTTTTTAATAAAAAA
>DUTQ01000001.1 GCA_012841995.1 Thermoanaerobacterales bacterium
CCTAATTTTTTGTTTTTAGAACATTTTCCACGCCTAATTACTCTTTGACAGTTATTATCTATACTTTGATTTATCTATTACAAACTTGGTCTTAATAGATGCTTAACAAGCTAAATTGAACTCAACTTGCGGCTGTACTCGGTTTATTATCTGGTCTAACCAATTGTATAGCATCTTTGGGACACTTCTCTTCACAAATGCCACACCCGATACATATCTCATCATTTACCTGATGGGGCTCCTTTAATTTACCAGTAATCGCGTTAACAGGACATTTCTTGGCACATATTGTACAACCTATGCATTTATCTTTATCGATTTGTGCCTTTTTTCGCTGTGGAAAGGCTGAAGTTATGCATTTTGTGGGACAACTTTCAACACATTTCATACAGTTTCGACACTTATCATAATCTATAACTGCTACATTGTCTTTTACATGAATCGCATCAAATGGACAAGCTTTTTCACAGCGCCCGCATCCGATACACCCGATACTGCATACATTCCTTGTATCCTTACCCTTAAGAGTTGATCTACACCTGACATGAACTTCGTTCTTGATTGAAGTCAATGCTATAACAGATTTTGGACACTCTTTTACACATAATCCGCAACCTACGCATTTTTCTTCATCTATCACAGGAAGTCCATTATTGCCCATGGTTATACCACCTCCAGGGCATACCTTTATACAGTCACCAAAACCTATACAAGCAAATGGGCAACTTTTTGGCCCTCCATTTACCAATGAAGCCCCACGGCAGGATTTAACACCACGATAATCAGATTTTAGTTTTGCCTCTGTTTTACCGCCCTGGCATAATACCCTTGCTATCTTTTTATCCACATCGTTATCTATTTCAGTAACGCCCATAATTTTTGCAATCTTGGCTGCTGCTTCCGCCCCTCCAACAGGACAAGTATTAAGTGGAGCTTTATTTTCCACAATAGATCTTGCCAAACCTGAACAACCGGGATATCCACAGGCACCACAGTTGGCTCCAGGAAGTGCCTCAATTATTGCATCAACCCTTGGGTCTGTCTTAACGGTTAGTTTTTTAGACGCAAGGGCAAGCCCTCCACCTAATACTAATCCTAGTCCTCCCATGCTTATGATAGAAGCTAAAATACTATTTGCCATTTAATCCACCTCTTGTAGTCTTTAATCATAATGGAACAAGGCCTGTAAATCCTAAAAATATCATTGATAATAAACCTGCTGTTATAAATACTATGGCTGGCCCTCTTAAAGCTTCAGGCACATCGGCAAACTCCAGCTCCTCACGGATACCGGACATCAATGCTAATGCTAGAGTAAAACCCAAACCTGCTCCTAATCCTAACGCTATACTTTCAATAAGATTATAATCACTCATTGGTATAAGCAAAGCCACAGCTAATACGATACAGTTAGTTGTTATTAAAGGCAGAAAAATACCAAAAGCATTGTAAAGAGCTGGACTTACCTTTAATATTATCATTTCAACCAGTTGTACTAGTGATGCTATTACAAGAATAAACGATATTATCTGCAAAAAAGATTCTAACCCAAAGGGAACTAATATATAGTTTTGTATAAAATATGCTGCTACAGCCGTCATAGTCAATACAAAGGTTGTAGCCATTCCCATGCCAATGGCAGTCTCGGTTTTATTGGATACTCCCAAAAAAGGACAGTTCCCCAAAAACCTTGAAAAGACAAAATTGTTTACAAAGATCGAACTTACTATAATAAAAAACAGTTCTTTAGCCATCCATCATCACGCTCCTTTATTGGCAATGAGTGTCTTTTACTTTTTTTCTAGTAATCATATTGATTAAACCAACTAGGATTCCCATCACTATAAAGGCTCCAGGAGGTAAAATCCCAATAACCCAAGGAGTAAAACTATCACTCATTACCTGGTATCCAAATAATGTACCTGCCCCCATCAGCTCTCTTATCATGCTGATTAATGTAATCGCCCAAGTATAGCCCAAACCCATCCCGAGTGCATCGGCAGCCGCTCTAACAGGCCCAACCTTCGAGGCAAAAGCTTCGGCTCTTGCTAAAACAATACAGTTTACCACAATGAGAGGGATAAATATTCCCATAACCTCATATAATGAAGGAAAATAAGCTTTCATAAAAAGGTCAACAACAGTAGTAAATGTAGCAACTACTATAATATAGCACGGGATCCTTACTTTGTCAGGAATTATATGCCTCAACAAAGATATAAAGATACTTGAACATGTCAACACAAAAGTCAAGGCCATGCCCATGGCAATGCCATTGTTTGCAGAAGTTGTGACAGCTAATGCAGAACAGATACCTATAACCATTCTGAAAATAGGATTTTCATTCCATAAACCGTTAATAAAATCTTTAAACAACTGCATGACTAAAAATCGCCTCCCACTGGATATATTTTAACAATTTTGTCCAGCGAGGCTTTTATTGCATCTGCTACCGCGGTGGAAGAGATTGTAGCCCCTGATATTGCCTCAACATCTTCTTTTACAGTAAATTCGTCTTCTACGGGCTTTTGCGTAAACTGTTTAGTGAAAGCCTCTTCCTTTATTTTAGCGCCAAGACCCGGCGTCTCACTCATGGACAAAATCTGTATACCGGTGAGTTTACCCTCACGAGGATTATAACCTACCATTATTTCTATTGGTCCGTTAAAACCCGAACCGGTAGCTTTAAAAGAAATTCCCTTTTTATTTCCCTGGTCATCTATACCAACATATATTGTCATATCTTGTTTTTCAACAACTTCCATCTTGGTAGCTCCAGGAATCACGTTTAATACCGATTGCTCCAATGTTTGCCTGGCTTGTTCCTGTATTTTGGGATTTGTCGCTTCATAAGACAAGGCCAATACCGCACCGGATGCAATAGAAATAATCATTAGTACCACAATCATCCTGACATACTGATTCATCTGGCTTTCACCTCCCCATATATTCTGGGTACCGTTAAGCGATTTATCAATGGGGTAAATGCATTCATCAAAAGAATTGAGAATGAAACACCTTCAGGATATCCCCCATATAATCTTATGAGTATTGTAAAAAAGCCTGCTCCTATACCAAATATTATCTTGCCCGGTACGCTCAATGGAGTCGTCACCATATCTGTAGCCATGAAAAATGCTCCAAGCATAAGGCCTCCTGATAATAGATGGAAAATAGGATCATGACCTAAAACGATTGTCAATATTGCCACAGTTCCTAGATAACTGACTGGGATTCGCCAGTCAACATATCCTTTATAAATGAGGTATATACCTCCAAGTATAATTAATAATGCCGAGGTTTCTCCTAAAGATCCACCAATATTGCCTATAAAAAGTTTTATATAATCAGTTGATATACCCTGCATTTTCATAAGCTGAAGTGGTGTTGCACCTGTTGTGCCATCCACCGGATTTATCCATGTTGTCATAGGAGTAGTAAATGATATCATCAAAAACACTCTACCTATAAGAGCAGGGTTAAAAGGATTTGTACCTAATCCTCCATATATTTGTTTCCCTAATGCTATGGCAATTATGGCTCCGACCACAGCCATCCAATACGGTAAACCGGGTGGCAAATTTAGTGCTAATAACATGCCTGTTACTAAAGCACTCCCATCGTTTATTGTTATGTCTTTTCCTCTTAATTTTTGGAATATGGCTTCTGTTAATAGTGCAGCTATAGTTGTTATGATAACAAGATTTAATGCTCTAAATCCAAAAAAATATATGCCACCAACGGTTGGAAGCATTAATGCTCCGGCTACACTTAACATGATTTTTTGTACACTATCCCCTGAATGTATATGAGGGGAAGATGTAGTAATTATTTTATATTCTTCCATCTGTATCTCCCTCCTGCCGTAAGCTTTCTTTAATTTATTGCTTCATTTAAATATATTTTGTTTTTAAATAATAATTCTTTTATTACTTGTTTTTTCTAGAAGCAATAATATGGTTTTTTGCAAGTCTGATAAGCTGTGTAAGTGGAATATGAGCAGGACATTCATATGCACAGCAACCGCATTCAATACAATCCAATGCGTGAAACTTCTCAGCTTCAGTCCACATTCCTCTTTCAGCTAATCTTCCAATGTTAGTTGGCAACAAGTGGATTGGACAAGCATCTACACAACGAGCACATCGTATACAGGGTGACTGCTTGGTATATTCCACATCACTTTTTTTCATAACTAATATGCCTGAAGTGCTTTTGATAACCGGAACTTGTTGTTCAGCTTGAGCTTGCCCCATCATCAGGAAAGATAATTATGGGTGGGCC
>DUTQ01000343.1 GCA_012841995.1 Thermoanaerobacterales bacterium
AGAATTTTAAAATATTATAAATCTATTGAACTCTATTGTCAAGCATATCATAATTAATGCATATATCAACAATTAACTTAAAATCAGCCCATAAAATAACAGGTAAAGGCCGCTTGAATCAAGCCTATAAAAAAGCCTATAACTCCCCCTAATACCTCAATCTGCCTCAATTCGCGTTTTGATAGCATTATAATAATATCTTCAAGTTGAGCTAAATCAAGGGAGTTTATTTTATCCTCTACCATTTGCTTTAATTGTATTTCCTCACGTGCCTTATTTATTAATTGTTTTTTAACTTCATCAAATAGTTCACCGCCCTGCTTATCGAAAACATCTGCAAAATACTCAGTTATAGAGTTTTTTAAAACTCCAGGTATAAAAGCAGGCAGCTTTTCATATATCTTGCTTTCAATCAGGTCTTTTACACATTTTAACAACTGCTGTTTTGAATCCTCGGAAACAAGGCGTTCAACAATATCATCAGATGATAGTATCTCTTTTTCTAATACATCGCCAATGTTTTTCGATATATCAAGCCTTCTTTTGGGTATCAACCCCTGAAATTCTATATTAAACAGCGGCAATTTTATAGGATTAATTGGCCAAAAGATAAGCTTTATGGCAAAAAGGTTTGTCCACCATCCAATCAAAGCGCCAATAACTGGCATTAAAACAAATTCAAAGTAATTCATTATATATCAACACCATTCTTAATCTAGCATTACTTTTTAGCTTGATAATAATATAACATAGGTTCAGAGAATATTCCAGAAAAAAAAGAGCTCTAGCAGCTCTATTTCGTGGTTAAAGGCTTTAAATCAAAGCATAAGTCACAATGATCACAAAAGGCTATTCTGCCTTCAAATATATTAAAAAGTGTACTTACAACCTCACACTTTTCTTTACCGGTAAAACCGTGAATAATTATTTTTTTTGGTGCCATGTTAATCAATGTACTGACAACAATATCATCAGCATTTATATCCGGATTTTCCTTTGCAATTAGATCCATGGCTTTATCTTTTTCAATAACAATATTTTGGTCATCGAGCAAAAAAAGTTTATTATTCTTTATAACCAAGTTTATCAGGTTTCTCTTTGACTCTTGAAGATTTACAAAATACTGAAGAAGTTTGATAAACTCATTATATTCCTTTTCCATCAGATATTCATCAATTGCATTATCTACAGCATTTTCAAGCCGGCCTATATATTTTTTCAATCTAAAATCTAAAAAGCCATCAAGAATAATAACATTATTTTCTTGCAGGTATTCCAATAGTTTATGTAACACAAAGTCTTTTCGCTTTATCTGAAAAAATATGCTATTTTTTCCATCTACCTCATTAAAATTTAAAATCCTTTGTGTTAAATCATAAATCCTGCTTTGCTCTTCTTCACTAAAATAAAAATAGTCTTCTTTTATTATCTTTTGTATTAGTATTGGCTCACAATAATTAATTATTATATCTGAAAGAGCATTTGCAACACAATTTAAAAGAATATTGACAAAATCATCATAATTGCCTTTGAGCAAATGTTCATCACTTACATAGCAGTGATAATATGTCACTTGACCTTTATTTGCTTTCCTTACTTTAACATCCAATCCCTCATCCTTTAAAATGTCAAACTCCAATTTTAATCTATCTTCAAAACCGGATAAAGGTTTCATTAATCCAATTGATAACATCAGCACCGGAATCACTCCCTCCTCCACTTTACTTATAGTATATGATTATGGCTAATACATATACAACAAAACAGAGGGAATAATTCCAATTTATAGATAAAAAAATATCCTGCCTTTTTGCAGGAAATAAATTTGGTGGGCGCTGTAAGGATTGAACTTACGGCCCCTTCCGCGTCAAGGAAGTGCTCTCCCACTGAGCTAAGCGCCCATATGTCATTCTGCAGTTGATATTTTAACATATCTTGCATCTTAAAGTCAAGCACTGTTTTTTTGATTGTGTAGTTATTCTATGATAATAACTTACCCGGCAGAAATCCGCCGGGTAAGTATTGTTTACTACGCTTAAACTGCTGGCACCGCCCGAATTTTGTCGAA
>DUTQ01000344.1 GCA_012841995.1 Thermoanaerobacterales bacterium
CGAAAAAGCTTGATAATACTACAGCAGAAACCAGTATAGTTACAATCATCAATATCATTATAGAAATCCATAGCTTTCCAGCTATGCTCTTTTTAATTTTCAACCTTTTACCTCGAATTTGTAACCGACCCCCCAAACAGTGTTTATATACGATGCCGCTTTACTTCCTCCCAGTTTTTCTCTTATCTGTTTTATATGTGTATCTACAGTCCGCAAGCTTCCAAAAAAGTCATAACCCCATACTTCCTCAAGAAGTTTCTCTCGAGTGAAAACTATATCCTCGTTTTTTGCCAGATAATAAAGAAGATCAAACTCTTTTGGAGTTAAATAAACTTCCCTCCCGGCAACTTCAACTTTCCTGGAATTTGGTTTGATAACTAAATCGGGAAACTCAATATCTTCATATAATTCTTCCTTTTTCAAAGGATTCCATCGTCTCAAAAGTGCCTTCACCCGAGCAGTAAGTTCCCTAGGGCTAAAAGGTTTTACTACATAATCGTCAGCTCCCAGTTCAAAACCCAATACCTTGTCAAATTCTTCACCACGTGCAGTTAGCATAATAATTGGAATATCCGAAGTGCGCCTTATTTCTTTACAAACAGTCAAGCCATCAACTATTGGTATCATTATATCTAAAATTACTAGGTCATACTCATTATTATCAATCATATCAAGCGCCTGCTGGCCGTCAAAAGCTTCATCTACAACAAAGCCTTCCCTTTCTAAATATAGCTTAACTAATTCAACCATGCGCTTTTCATCATCTACTACAAGTATTTTGTTATTCAATTATTTCACCTCTGCTTTATACAAAAAGGCCAAGTTAGACCTTGACCTTATCATTCCTACTGATATTATAAATTTCTTAAAGTTTTTAGTCAATAAATAAGACTTAATACTTACTTTTTTCTCATCTCCCCTGTTGATTTATCTATGTAAAATCCGTCCTTTATAAGAAGATGTGATACTGGAACTATTTCAAACCCCCTGCTCTTTAGCTCGATTATCAAAGGCTCTAGTGCTTCTGCAGTAAATTTCCCGTTATTGTGAAAAAGCACAATAGAACCGGGCTTTACCCGCTCAATAACTCTATCGTAAATAGCCTTGGCACTTAAATCCTTCCAATCCAATGAATCCACATCCCACTGAATCACATGATAACCTAATTCATTCGCAGTAGTTATAAGTGTATTGCTATAATCGCCAAAAGGAGGTCGAAATAGCTTTGCCTCTTGCCCTGTCAGCTCTTTTATCTTATCGTGAGTTGTCTTAATCTCTTTTACTATCTCATTTTTAGCAAGGTCACCCATATTTGGATGTGTTGCTGAATGGTTGCCTATCTCATGCCCGTTTTCTGCAATTTTTTTTGTCATATCAGGATATTTTTCCATCCAGAAATTAACCAAAAAAAAAGTAGTTTTAATATCATGCTTTTTAAAAATCTCAAGAAGTCTTGGAGTAACATCACTACCCCATGCAGCATCAAAAGAAAAGGCCACCTGTTTTTTATCTGTTTGTACTCGATAAATCGGCACTAACCGGTCTACGTTTCCAAACACAGATACGCTCTTTGGCAAAACCGGAAGACAGCATGCCATTAATACAAATATAAAAGTAATAATACAAACAAACCATGTAAACAATGCGCTCGTTTTTATATTTATCCTTTTAAAGCTCACTCTTCTCACCCCGTAATTAATTTATTCACATGATATATCATTTATGATATAAAAATTCGACCGGATCTTTAAGCCTATAATTTAATATCTTTCAAATGTATGATTCCCATTGAATAACTACAATTCTAAAAGAATACAATATATTAAACACATCTGGAGGTGATATACGTGATTTCAATTCGTCAAAGAAAGGGATTGGCCATAGGTCTTATTTGGAGTCTTCTTGCATGGATCCCCTATTATACAGAGTATCTTACATCATTTCGAAATATACTAGGTATACCAGCTGCATTGGGCCTAAACTTGGAGCTTGCCTTAAATCGCGGTGATGCATTTATTTTCAGTATGCTTCTGGGGATTGGTATTGGGTTTGTTTTTGGCACAATCATAGACCTTGCTAAAAGGGGAATAAAAATTATTGGGCTCTTACCATCAAGAAGAAAAAAGGAAATGAAAAGGAGGGTATGGTAAATTATAACAAGATAGGCTTATGCTTAAAAATTATTACTCTCTCCTTATTAATTTTTTGGAATTTTTTAATAAACATAGCTTTTTCATAACTTTAAGTATTATATATTCTAAGTGTAAAAGCTTTGATATTTTGTTATAATAAGAAGGGTTTCCCATTAAACTTTATAGGGGAGAGGATATTTTTGTCTTGGAACTCATTTTTTACCTTATTCGGAGGATTGGGACTTTTTATCTATGGCATGAACTTAATGGGTGAAGGTCTTGAAAAAGCAGCCGGAGACAGGATGCAAAGACTACTCGAACTATTAACCAGGAATAAACTCATTGGAGTTCTTGTAGGCGCTTCGGTCACAGCCGTAGTCCAAAGCAGTAGTGCTACAACTGTTATGGTAATAGGGCTTGTAAATGCCGGTCTAATGGATCTTTCCCAGGCAATCGGGGTTATTATGGGTGCTAACATAGGAACCACCGTTACTGCACAACTTATTGCTTTTAAATTGACAAACATTGCATTGCCAGCTATAGGGCTTGGAACAGCAATTTTACTTTTTAGCAGACAAAAAGCAAAAAAATTTTTTGGACAGGTAGTATTAGGTTTCGGACTTTTATTTTTGGGTATGGAAACAATGCAAGTGGCACTAGAGCCATTAGCCGAATTACCCGCATTTGCCAATTTCCTGGCAAGTTTTAGTAAAAATCCTCTTCTTGGTATCGCAGCTGGATTCTTGACAACAGGCATTGTGCAAAGTAGTAGTGCTACAATAGGTATTCTTCAAGCTCTTGCTAGTCAAGGGATAATCAGTATTTCCGCCGCCTTGCCTATCTTGTTTGGTGACAATATTGGTACTACTGTAACAGCTTTACTTTCAAGTATAGGAACTAATATCACCGCCAGAAGAGCAGCTCTTTTGCACTTTATGTTCAATTTAATAGGTTCATTGATTTTTTTACTATTACTCCCATTTGTTCAAATCTTAGTAACTTATACATCAACTGACCCTGTGCGCCAGATAGCCAATGCCCACTCTATATTTAACATTACAAATACTCTCATACAACTTCCCTTTGCATTTCTACTGGTAAAACTAGCTATTCGCATAATACCAGGAGAACCTGATATCATCGAACGTGGAGTAAAATATATCGATGAAAGGCTTCTACAGACTCCTTCTATAGCTTTCTCACAAGCGAAAAAAGAGATAAATCGTATGGGATATCTTGCCTTGGAAAGTCTCAGAGATTCTGTAAATACATTCATATCTTTTGATAAAGAAAAGGTTATAAAGGCACAGGAAAAAGAGGTTGTCGTAAATGAGCTTGCTCGTGAACTAACCAAGTATCTTTCACAACTTTCTCGCAGGCCATTAGCACCAAAAGATGCAAAATTTATTACAGATTTTATAAATGCTGTAAATGATATGGAAAGAGTTGGTGACCATGCCATGAATATCTTGGAGCTTGCCGAGTATAAAAAGGAAAAGAACCTCCCTTTTAGTAATATAGCGTTAAAAGAATTAGTTGACATGTTCTCAAAGGTTCAAGATACCTTTGCAATGGCAATAGAATGCTTCTATAACAATGATAATGATAAAGCA
>DUTQ01000345.1 GCA_012841995.1 Thermoanaerobacterales bacterium
GTACCGGTTCGATTCCGGTCCTCGGCACCATTTAATATCATAATATTGTCAGATAATTTATTATAAGGAGATGAAAATTCATCTTCTTTTTTTGTTTCTTTTTGAACTTTCTTTAACCATTTTAAGACATTTGGAATTTTGGATCGAATCAAGTGATTTTAGGTTTTTAAAATAAATTTTTATTCCTTTTGTTGTAACATTACTTGTGATACATAAGCAGGCAGTTTATATTAAAGAGTTGTAAGTTAGAGGAAACCTTTTATTGATGGAATATTAAGGAAATAATATGATTATATTAGCTTGAGATATTTAAAAATAAACCAATACAAAGACCTCTCCTTTTATATACTTAATTCAAAAGGAGGGGTAAGAATGTGTGAGACAAAAAATATTACAGAAAAAATTGAGGAAGTTCGTAACAAAATGAATGATTTAATTAAGGAAAAAGGTGATTTACTTGATCCAGAAGTGATAATTGCAAGTCAAATGTTGGATGCTGTTTTAAATGAGTATAATTATATACTTAAGAAAAGAAATAGACAATTAGAAAAAGAAAAGGAATAGTGAAGATACCTGTGTTTTTCTGATTAACGCCTTCTATACTGGCAATTGGATATACTTTTATATTGCTTCATTATAAATTTCGGTTTGTTTTATATTAATACCAGCAAACATTTACTTTCAGGGTTATGGTAGAATATACAGGTTTTATTATATTTTAAAGGATGCTATTTTAAAGATTAAGGATATTAGCATATCTATTGATTTGATGGGAAAAATACTAAAAAAACTAATTTAATTTATTACCAATTGCAGGACTTTTTATAAAAAAAGGAGAAGTAAATAAGTCAGATAATGTCGAGGAGGTAAGTATTTTGAGTAACATCTTTACACATAAGACTTTACAAAATGGAATCGATCTTTATATTTGTCCCACAAATAAATTTAAAACTATAAGTATCTATTTTTTTTTACATCAAAACTTAAAAAGTGAAACAGCGACAAAAACCGCGCTATTGCCTTATGTATTAAAAAGAGGTACTGAGAAATTTACCACGTCGCGCAGTATCAGCCTGTTTTTGGACGATTTATACGGTTCCGGTATGGGTGGAGATATTTTAAAGCGCGGAGAAACTCAAATAGTGAGTTTTTTTATGGACATGGTTCATCCAAAGTATGTTGAAGATCAAGACATATTTGATAAGGCTATGCTTGTTTTTGCAGATATGATTTTGCATCCGGTTAAAGAAGATGGTGGATTTAAGAAAGATTATGTGAACCAAGAAAAGGATGTATTAAAGCGAAATATCGAGTCTCTTTATAATGATAAGTTTAATTACGCTATTGAGCGATGCTTTCAAGAAATGTGCAAAGATGAAGCATACAGTATTTACAAGTACGGAAATATTGAGGATCTGGATGGTATTAATAATAAAAATCTTTATGAGTACTATACAGATTGTTTGAAAAGTTGTCCAATAGACATCTTTGTGATGGGAGATGTAAATGAGCAAGAAATTACAGATAAGATAGAAAAACAATTTTATTTTGAGCGTGGTAAAGTAATTGAAGTAGGAACTGGTTTTTCAAAAAAAGAGGTAAAACAGGAACGCTTTGTGGAGGAAAGACAGAATTTAAATCAAGGAAAGCTCTCTATGGGTTTTAGGACAAAAACTAGATATGGTGATGATGATTACTATGCTTTAATGGTATATAACGGGATATTAGGTGGAGGTACTCATTCAAAGTTGTTTTCAAATGTACGAGAAAAAGCCAGTCTTGCATATTATGCTTTTTCTAGAATAGAAAAAGCCAAAGGTCTTATGGTTGTAAGCTGTGGTATTGAGTTTGACGATATGCAGAAGACAATCGATATTATCAAGAAACAATTGGATGATATTAGGCAGGGCGAAATCACTGACTATGAATACGAAAGCACGATTAAAAGCTTGACAAATTCATTGAAAGAAGTTCAGGATAGCCCCTCATCTATTATCAGTATGTATCTTGATGGTATAATAAACGGCATACATGAACCTGTGGAGGATATGATATATAAGCTCAAGAAAGTAACTAAGCGCGATGTAGTTGAAGTTGCGCATAAAATAGATTTAGATACCATATTTTTCTTAAACAAAAAGTGATTTGAAGGGTGGATATTATGGATCGTTTTTTAGGAGAAAGCCTTTATCATAGGAGTTTTGACAATGGTTTGAAGGTATATGTTTTACCAAAAAAAGATTTTAACAAGGTGTTTTCGATGTACTCAACACATTATGGTTCCATTGACAGCGAATTTATAGTGCCGGACACGAAAGAACATCTTAAAGTACCTGAAGGGATAGCCCATTTTTTGGAACACAAGATGTTTGAAATGGAATATGGAAATGTCTTTGAAAAGTTTGCCGAACTGGGAACATCTGTTAATGCATTTACTAGTTATAACAATACTACCTATCTTTTTTCGACCACTTCGCATTTTGAGGAAAGCTTGAAATTGTTGATGGAGTTTGTGGAAACTCCATATTTTACCGAGGAGAGTGTTGAAAAAGAAAAAGGAATAATCACTCAAGAACTTAGAATGTATGAAGATGAGCCTGATTGGCAGATATTAATAAACCTACTTCGCTGCCTTTATCATAATCATCCCATTAGGATAGATATTGGCGGAACGGTAGAGTCTATTGCCAAAATCGATGTAGATACATTATACAAATGTTATAACACTTTTTATCATCCAAGCAACATGATTTTATTTGTTGCAGGCTGTATAGATCCTGAACAAGTTTTTAATCTTGTAAAACAACAACAAGACAAAAAAGGACTTTCGTCTCAACCTACGATAAACAGAATATATCCTGAAGAACCGGACACTATTAATGAGCAGCTATGTAAAATTAGTCTGGACGTTTCTCAACCACAGTTGCTCATTGGGTTTAAAGATATAGATGTGGGATATGATGGAAGACCTTTGTTTAAGAAAGAATTAACTGTTGCAATACTATTGGACATCCTTTTTGGCAAAAGTTCAGAACTTTATGAGAGCCTTTATGAGGAAGGTCTTATTGATGAAAGATTTAGCTTTAGTTATGAAGGCCAAAAAGATTACGGTTTTTGTGCAATAGGTGGTGAAACAAAAGATCCAGAAAAACTTTATAATAAGGTTCTTAAATGCATCGCTGAAAACAAACAGAAAGGTATTAGCCAAGAAGAGCTTGAAAGAGTAAAAAAGAAATTCATCGGGGGTTTTATTCAGGGATTTAATTCTTTGGAATTTATTGCTTCATCTTTTGTGTCTTATTATCATAAAAATATAAATCTTTTTGATTACGTAAGAGTTATTGATGAAATAACTATAAATGACTTAAATGAAAGACTCAAACTTCTCTTTAACACATCACGCCATGCCAGATCAATCGTTTTGCCAAAAACATGAAGCATCGTTAGATAAGAATAAGATTATGACATAAAAAAGACTTGGTTCAGATGCAATCTAAAACCTTTGCAGGCCAAAGTCTTTTTTATTTTAGGAAATACAGAACAATTGTTCGAAATTTAGAGAAAAATATTATTTTTTAATGCTTTTTTTAAAAAACTAGAAGGATTCCTTGAATGTTCATAGAATAGTGTAAGTGGTGAGAAGTGGTTTGAAGTGGTTTGTAAATGATCAAAGTGGAGTGAAAATATATGTTGATGGGGCAGTTCCAGCACAGTCTCGACTCCAAGGGAAGGATGATAATACCCTCAAAATTTAGGGAATTATTGGGAGACAGCTTTGTTCTTACAAAGGGTTTAGATGGCTGCCTTTTTGTATACCCTAAAGAGGAATGGGTTTTACTAGAACAAGAATTAAAGAGTCTACCCTTTACGCAAAAAGACGCTAGGGCATTTATTAGATTCTTTTTTGCTGGAGCTGTGGAGGCTGAAATGGATAAGCAAGGGAGAATTCTTATACCCCCTCACCTTCGAGAACATGCCAACATTGATAAGGAAGTAGTAATAATTGGTGTATCAAACAGAGCTGAAATTTGGAGCTTGGAGCAATGGAATTCTTATAGTAAAGATGCTGCAGTGTCCTATGAGGATATTGCTGAAAAACTCGATTTAGGTTTGTAGGTGAAATAAATTGGCATATTACCATGAATCTGTATTATTAAAAGAGACTATTGATTTACTTGATCCAAAACCTGGTGGAATCTATATTGATGGAACACTAGGTGGCGGTGGTCACTTGAGAAAAATCATAGAAAAAGTTGGCGGCCGCGGAAAGTTTATAGGCATAGATAGAGATAAAGACTCTATTATGAACGCCAAAAAAACTTTTCCGAAAGATATAGATATAGTTTTTGTACACGACAATTTTAAAAACATACTAGATATAGCAAAAAGGTTGGGACTTAAAGCTGTAGATGGAATAATTTTTGACCTTGGGGTTTCATCATACCAATTAGATGATGAAACAAGAGGGTTTTCCTATATGAAGAATGCTCCTCTTGATATGAGAATGAATCAAGAAATAGAATTGACAGCTAAAGATGTTGTAAACACAAGATCAAAAGAGGAATTGCAGAAAATCATATCAGAATATGGAGAGGAACTATGGGCGGCACGTATAGCTGAGTTTATATGTGAAAGAAGAAAAGAAAAGCCGATAGAAACGACTTTTGAACTTGTAGAAGTCATAAAGGCTGCAATTCCGGCAGGGGCTAGAAAGAAAGGGCCACACCCTGCAAAAAGGACGTTTCAAGCTATAAGGATTTTCGTAAATAATGAACTCAATATATTAGAGACGGCTATTAAAGATTCAGCTAAGCTTTTATCACTAAGGGGAAAAATATGTATAATTTCTTTTCATTCTCTAGAAGACCGGATAGTTAAAAACACTTTTAGAGAGCTTGCAAGTGATTGTATTTGCCCTAAGGATATCCCTGTGTGTATATGTAATCACAAGAGGACTTTGAAGATAATAACTTCAAAGCCAGTGTGTCCATCAAAAGATGAGATAACAATAAATCCCCGTTCACGAAGCGCAAAACTTAGAGTCGCGGAGAAAATCAGAAGTTCTAAATAATAAAAGGAGTGAATAAAGTGATATTAGCTGAAAAAGAGATATATGAACGAAATATGTATGATGAAAGACCATATTACAGAAAGAAAGAGTCTTATAAGCCAAATTATAAAAAGAAAACAAAGCCACAAAAAAAAGGTCGCTATATTGTATTTTTAGCAATTATTGCTTTATTATCTGTTTTTTTACTTGCTAGGTTTTCTGCGATCACTGTTAGGCAATATAGACTGGAAAAGATAAAGGCAGAAGTGAAAAACATTAACTCTCAAAATGAACGTCTAAAAGTCGAGGTGGCAAACTTAAAATCTGTAGCCAGAATAGAAGATATAGCGAAAAATAAGCTCAATATGATAGAGCCTGAAAATGTGCAGATCGTATACTTAAATAACAATTGAATGTGCGGGTGATAGCGGATGATGGTTCCTAATACTGTAATTAAAAGGAGATTAGTAATACTCCTTTTATTTTCATTGTTATTGAGTTTTGCTTTGATGTTCCGAGTTTTTTGGATTCAATTTGTTAAAAGCGAGGAGTTAAGGGAAAAGGCACAAATCCAATGGACAAGAGATGTACCCGTGGAACCAAAAAGGGGTGCGATTTACGATAGAAATAAGAAACCCCTTGCCATAAGTGCAACTGTAGATACAGTAATGGCAAGCCCGCCCGACATTAAGGATATACATAAAACTGCAAAACTTCTTGCTTCAGCTCTTGATTTAGATGAAAATGAATTGGAAAAAAAACTTGATGATGCAAAAAAGAAGAAAAAAGCGGTATTATATATAAAGCGTAAAATAAGTGATGAAGAATCTGAAGCGGTTAGAAAACTCGATTTAGATGGCATTCATTTTACGAAAGAAAATAAAAGGTTTTATCCGGAAAGAAATTTATGTTCACATGTAATGGGATTTACAGGAATCGACAGCCAGGGGCTTGATGGTATAGAATTAATATATGAAAATTATTTAAAAGGCACACCTGGAAGAATCGTGTCAGAAACCGATGCTTTGAGCAGGAAGCTGCCTTTTGGTATAGATAAGTATATTCCGCCACAAGATGGGTATGACTTGGTGCTTACAATTGATAAGGTAATTCAGCATGTTGCAGAAAGGGAACTTGAGAAGGCACTAGCTGAACATAGTGCAAAAAAAGGAACTATAATAGTTATGGATCCTAACACAGGCGAAATCTTGGCGATGGCAAATAAACCTGATTATGATCCCAATAACTTCAATGAAGTGTCTTCAAAATTGTGGCGAAATGCTGCTGTTTCTGATTCCTATGAGCCTGGGTCTACGTTTAAAGTGATTACAGCATCTGCGGGTTTAGAAGAAGGTGTAGTCCATCCTGAAACCAGGTTTTTTGACCCGGGGTATATTATTGTTTCAGGTGTAAGAATAGGTTGTTGGCGTCATGAGGGTCATGGGAGCCAGACTTTTATACAGGTGGTGGAAAATTCATGTAATCCAGGTTTTGTAGATATGATTATGAAACTTGGCAAAGATAAAACCATAAAGTATATTAACGGTTTTGGGTTTGGAGCTACCACTGGAATTGATTTACCTGGTGAAGCAAAGGGGATTTTCAACCCTTCAAAGATTGGGCCGGTTGAGCTTGCTACTATTTCTTTCGGGCAAGGGATCTCCGTTACTCCTATTCAACTTATCACAGGGCTATCAGCTGTGGCAAACGGTGGGAAATTGGTAAAGCCTCACATAGCAAAGCAAATCATTGACAAGGATGGAAATGTAGTTAAAGAATTTTCTCCTGAACCAATTAGACGTGTTATATCTGAAGATACTTCCCGAGAAATGAGGGCTATTTTAGAAAGCGTTGTAACAAATGGAACTGGTGGCAGGGGAAAAATAGAGGGATACAGAGTTGCAGGAAAAACTGGAACATCAGAAAAGTATGCTCCCGGAAAATATGTTGCTTCGTTTGAAGGGTTTGTACCAGCGGATGACCCTAAATTGGTTGCATTAGTTGTAATTGATGAGCCTGTAGGTGGCGTTATATATGGAGGTCAAATCGCAGGGCCGGTTTTTCAAAAAGTTATTGCTGATTCTTTGAATTATCTTGGGATTAAGCCGGATTTGCCAGAAGAGGAGAAAGCTGGAGTAGTTAAAGTTCCAGATATGCGAAACTTATACATAGAAGATGCAAAAACTATACTAAGTAAGAATGGGCTGTTAAGCAGAGTTGAAGGAGAAGGGTATGTGGTAACATCACAAGTCCCGGCTCCAGGAGCAGAGGTTGAAAAGAATTCTACTGTTATTTTAAAAGTATCGGATTCCCGTACTAACAAAGATCCTGTAACAATACCCGATTTGAAAGGTAGAACTGTAAAAGAAGCTACAGATATAGTTAATGCTATTGGGTTAAATATAGAGATAGTAGGAAGTGGCTATGCTGTGAAGCAAAATCCACAACCTAACTCTGAAGTGGGTATTGGAACAACAATAAGAGTTGAATTTGCCTCAAAACAAATGGAATAATACAGTAAATTCTGGATAACATGAAGAAAGAAAGGGAATATATGTGAATCTAGCAGATTTGTTGCAATCATTGCCAGAAGTTAAATCCGTAAATGGTTCTACTGACAAGGAAATAGAAATGATATGTTACGATTCTCGAAAAGCTGTAGATCGTTCTATCTATGTAGCGATTCCTGGTATGCATTTTGATGGACATGATTTTATTAAACAAGCAATCCAAAACGGAGCGGTAGCAATAGTAGGAGAAAACGATCTAAAGATGATGAGGGAAGATATAACTTACATAAAAGTTGAAAATAGCCGCAGGGCTTTGGCTAATATTTCTTCTTGGTTTTATGGTTTTCCCGCAAAAAAACTTGACATAATTGGAGTTACTGGCACAAATGGGAAGACAACTGTTACCTACTTGTTAAAAGCTATATTGGATAATGCAGGTTATAACACTGGTGTAGTGGGGACAATAGGAAATATTGTTAAAGATAAATTACTTCCAGCCCAGCGCACAACACCGGAATCGTTGGAATTAAATCAGCTTTTTCACCAAATGTTGAACCAAAAAGTTTCATATGTTGCTATGGAGGTATCTTCTCATTCACTGGAACTACATAGAGTACATGGTATTGAGTTTGATGTAGGAGTTTTTACAAATTTGACTCAAGATCATTTGGATTTTCATGAGACTATTGAAGATTATTTTGAAGCAAAGAAAAAGCTCTTTGATTTTTCAAAAAGAGCAGTAATAAATGCAGATGATTCCCATGGGTTAAAACTAGTAGATGCCTTAAAAATTCCAGTTACCACATATGGTATATATGGTGATGCGGATTTAAAAGCTGAAAATATAAAAATATCTGTGGAAGGAGTATTTTATGACATTAACATTAAAGGGGAAGTTCATAATGTTTTTTATCCTATACCAGGCCTCTTTAGTGTTTATAACTCACTATGTGCCATTTGTGTGGGTAGTGTTTTAAACATCCCAATTGAAATTACAATAAATGCGTTAAAAAAGGTGAAGGGTATTCCTGGAAGATTTGAACCGATTAAAAGAGGCCAGGATTTTTCGGTTATTATCGATTATGCTCATACCCCAGATGGGTTAGAAAATGTATTAAAAACTATAAAAAGCTTTTGCAAGGGAAGGATAATTACAGTTTTTGGATGTGGCGGTGATCGAGACAAAAAAAAGAGACCTCTAATGGGTAAAATAGCGTCAAATCTTTCAGATTATACTATAATAACATCTGACAATCCCCGCAGTGAAGATCCTGAAGAGATAATTGCACAGGTTGAAAATGGTTTTGATAAAAAAAATTATGAGAAGATAACTGATCGAAGACAAGCAATAAAAAAGGCAATATATATGGCAAATAAAGATGATGTAGTATTGATAGCTGGAAAGGGTCATGAGGATTACCAAATATTGATGGATGAGACAATACATTTTGATGATAGAGAGGTTGCTATAGAATTTTTAGGCAAGAGGGGATTTAACGATGAAACCCATTGAAATAATTGATGTTGTAAAGGCTTGTAAGGCAAGTGGAGAAGAAGTATTTAATGGTATCATCACTGGAGTGTCTACGGATTCTCGTGTTATTAAGCCTGGCGAACTTTTTATTCCTCTAAAAGGGGAAAAGTTTGATGGCCATAATTTTATACAAGATGCTTTTTTTAAGGGAGCTGCTGCCTCTTTATGCAATAGCAAATATAAAGTTTTGGATTCTAGATATAAAGATAAAATTATTTATGTTAAAGATACGAATCAAGCCTTATTAGATTTGGCTAGTTACTATCGTGGGTTATTTGATGCTACATTTATAGCTATTACCGGAAGTGTGGGTAAAACCACTACAAAAGAAATGGTAGCATCTGTCTTAAAAAAACGCTTTTGTGTATTAAAAACCGAAGGTAATTTCAATAATGAGATTGGACTACCGCTTACGTTGTTTCAATTGGAAGATTGTCATAAATTAGCTGTAATAGAAATGGGCATGAGTGGGCTTGGAGAAATAAGACAATTGGTAAATATAGTAAAACCGAGCATTTCTATTATAACTAATATTGGCATTTCACATATAGAAAAATTAGGTTCAAGGCAAAATATTGCAAAAGCAAAGCTAGAAATATTAGAGCCTCTAGGTAAAGATGATTTAGCTGTTTTGAATGCAGAAAGCCCTGAATTATGGAGCAAAAAAGAACATATTTCACCAAAGACGATTTATTTTGGGCATCAAAAAGGCGATATAAGAGTGTCAAATGTAAAAACTGAAAGGGAAAATGTGACATTTGAGATTAAAGGCAAGTATGGCAACCATATTTTTAATATACCAATACTAGGAACACATAATGTTATGAATGCTCTACCAGCTGTTGCGTTAGGTTTTGAAATGGGTTTATCAAAACAGGATATTTATGAGGGATTAATGGAGTTTAGACCAACGAAA
>DUTQ01000346.1 GCA_012841995.1 Thermoanaerobacterales bacterium
CTAACGGATATACAAAGCCGATATAAGGTTATAAGAGGTGAAACTCAAAAAGTTGTTGAACCAGTGAGGACAAGCTTGGTTGATGGCAAAGGCTATAAATATGGAGGGGTAAAGCTGGCAAGTGGTTCGGTACAAATTGGTCTTGCAGCTGATTATGTAAATAAAATCAAAGAAAATATGTCAGTCGAAAAAACAATAAACGAGCTATTGGAGTCCAAAAACGTCCTACATATACGGATTTTTGATGATCAGTTGGCTTTGATCAATGCTAGTAAAGATGTAGAAGATAAGACCATCGGCAATGAAAAGATAGTAGATGCTTTAAAAAAGGGAGAAACATACTCTAGCCTTGTTTTTGATAAACAATACAATAAAAAAATATATGATGTATATTTTCCAAAGAAAGATGAAGATGGAAATTTAATTAGGGTAGTGAATATCGCTGTTCCAATGGATTTAATAGATAAAACAGTCTCAAGTATAACATACAAGTCCCTGATTACAGGGTTGTGTTTACTTGCCTTATTTGGTATAGGTATTTACTTTTTTACTAGAGAAAACTTAGGAAAACCCATAATCAATCTGAGAACACTGATCGAAAAGATCTCACGACTTGATCTGCAAAAAGATCCCATGTACGATAAGCTCATAAAAAAGAAGAATGAGATAGGTGCAATGGCCTCAAATATAAATGAAATGAGGAGCGACCTAAATCAAATAATGCTTGAGGTTATCAACACATCAAAAAATTTAAGCATATATGCGAAAAACCTTTTTGATAACTCAAAAAATGTATCTCTTTCAATAGACGAGGTTGCAAAAGCCGTTGAAGAAGTAGCATCAGGAGCAAATGAACAGGCCAAAGAAGCAAGTGTGGGCATGGAGAAATTAAACAATCTAACCACAATATTTGACAAGACCATAAAGGGCTATGGTGTGATGAATCAATATGCTGAACAAACCTCAAAAGCCAATGACAAAAACATGGTAATCCTAAAAGACTTAAAATCTGCCATAGATGAAAACGTAATCGCATCCTCTGAAATCACAGATAAAATCTCACGGCTTTATGAGGAATCAAAATCAATAGAAAGCATAATAAACACCATAGACGAGATTGCAGATCAAACTAACTTACTTGCGTTAAATGCTGCAATAGAAGCAGCACGCGCCGGGGAAGCTGGTAGAGGCTTTGCAGTTGTGGCAGAAGAGATAAGAAAACTTGCGGAGGAGACTTCTGAGGCAACAAAAGAAATAGGCGGTATTATTACGAATATAGGCGGAGAAATTCAGGATACGAAAAACAAGATAGACAAATCAAATGAGGTAGTAGAAAAAACAGGCGAAGCATTTGGAGAAACAATCAAATCTTTTGATGATATAAACACTTCAATAAATAATTTAATGAATCAAATCGATGAACTTTCATCAGATGTAAATACAGTTAATGAACACATATTAGAATTGAGTAAATCAATGGAGTTTTTCGCCTCGGTGACACAGCAGTCATCAGCCTCTACTGAAGAGGTTTCAGCATCAATAGAAGAACAAACATCTGCTGTGGAAGAAGTATCTAATATGACAAAAAAACTAACAGAAATGGCCAAGGAAATGGAGGATATGATGAATCGGTTCAATATTGATGGTTGATAAGAACAGATTATTTTATTTTAAAATACCGGCATGATATAATGAAACTCGTACGTAACTATATATGTGATTCTTGAGGTGTTAACATGAGTTTATCGTGCCGAGAAGTAATAGACTTCATTAAAAAATTTACATTAAAAGGGGAAAGTTTGAGCCAACCTGATGGCGCTGCTGTTACACAGATTGAATATATTGAGATAGATGGCAAAAAAATTCCGCGTTTTATAAATGAATTTTGGACATCAAAACAACGACAGGCATCTTCCATACATGAGGTGTCTTATAGAGCATGCTTTAAGCCTCAATTGCCGCGATTTTTTATTAATCTGCTCACAAAAGAGGGTGATACAGTATATGATCCTTTTTCGGGAAGGGGAACTACTGTGATACAAGCCGGAATGATGGGTAGAAAAGTCATTTCAAATGATATAAACCCATTGAGCCGCATTATGACTATGCCAAGGTTTTTTGTTCCTGATATCAAAACAGTAACCGAAAGGTTGTGTCAAATACCGTATAAAAAAGGTAATCAGGCAGATATAGATATTTCTATGTTCTATCACCCTGAAACTGAAGCTGAATTAACCTCCCTAAAAAATTATTTGCAAAAGAAAAATGAAGAAGGAAAAGAAGATCATATAGATTCATGGATTAGAATGGTTGCGACTAATAGGCTTACAGGTCATTCACCGGGTTTTTTTTCCGTGTATACTTTGCCTCCGAATCAAGCTGTAACCCCTGATAGGCAGATTAAAATAAATGAGGATAGAAATCAAAAACCTGAATACAGAGATATAAAGAAACTTATTCTTCGAAAAACAAAAAGCCTTATACGCAATCTAAAAAGGCATGAGGTTAAAAACCTCAGCAAAGCTGGGGAAGATGCGGTTTTTCTCACAAAAGACGCGAGATTTACAAAGCAGATTCCAGACGAAACCGTAAATCTCACGGTAACATCGCCTCCTTTTTTGGATATAGTTCAATATGATAAAGATAACTGGCTTAGGTGCTGGTTCAACGGCATAGATGCAAAGAAAATCGCAAAAAAAATCACCATGTCAAAAAATGTAGAAGAATGGTCTTCTGTTATGCAAGACGTATTTTTTGAGCTTTTTCGCATAACAAAAAAAGGTGGTTGGGTGGCATTTGAAGTTGGAGAAGTTAGGGGAGGTAAAGTCAAGCTCGATGAGTATGTGGTACCATTGGGGCTTAACGCAGGATTTAAGTGCATGGGAATATTGATAAATCTGCAGGAATTTACGAAGACTTCAAATATTTGGGGAGTCAAAAACAATAAATCCGGCACAAACACAAACCGAATAGTGCTATTTGTAAAAGTATAAACAAGCAACCACCGGCTTAGCCGGTGGTTGTTCCTTCAGGCATTATAGTAAATACAAATCTACACAACTCTTAACTATGCAATTAGTATATATTTTCGAAAAAGCATTGATTATCGAAACACTACATGTTAAACTATAACAAAATACACAAATTACGACATAAAATACCCCAAAAACCCAAAATGTTCAAAAGAATATAACAAAAAGCATAGGTCCTACACGAGCAGTACATTATACACACTGCTTACAGAGTAACTTTAAAATATATCAATCTTAAAATGTAGGAGGTTAAGCATAATTGTTTAAAAAAGATAACGGGCATAAGGATAATAAATTGGCACAACACAAAAGTAGAGGAAAAAAGAGTACAAAAAAAAGGATGAGCAAAAAGAGTATAGGTAGATTTATTGGAATCAGTATTTCTTTATTGATAATTATTGCCTGTGGTACTTTAGGGTATATGTCCTATACACGCGCAGCGTCGACTATGCAGAACAACATATCTCAGATGTTAAAAGAACAGACAAAAGCATATGCTACAACCATAGCCGCAAAAAGTGAGAAAATAGCGGCAGAATTGGAAAGCTGTGCAGCAAAGATCAGGATAAGAAATATGGTTTGGGAAGAGCAAAAGTCGGCTTTGTTGGAAGATGTAGAGCGGTTTGGGTACATAAAGATGGGGGTAGCTGATTTAAGTGGCAATGTGATATATACTGATGAAATAAGAGAGAATGTATCTGATAATAAGTATTTCAAGCTTGCTATACAAAATGGTGAAACTTGTTTTTCTGATCCCATTCAGGAAGGAAACCAACTAGTTGTATACATGGCAACTCCTATAAAAAATGAGGGGAACCCGGTTGGCGTATTAATAGCAGCATTTGACCACAAAAGAATAAATGACATAGTTTCAGAAATTCAATTTGGCAAAACCGGTTCTGCATACATGATAAATAATGATGGTATTACTGTAGCACACAGAGATATTCAACTTGTTATTGATAAAGATAATACCATAAAAAGTGCTGAAGACACCCCTGAATTGCAAGATCTGGCAAAATTAGAGCAAAA
>DUTQ01000385.1 GCA_012841995.1 Thermoanaerobacterales bacterium
AACAAAAGAATTATCAGTTTTAAGACAATAGTAATGATATTAATAGATAATATGAGAATCATTAAAAACTGATATATGATATCTAACTTTTCTTCCGATGTTCGCGCTATATACTTCTTATTTTCATTTTTGCCACCTACTGAAGAAAAGGAATAGTCTTTAACCATCTGCTCTATTTTTTCTTCAACAGATTTAAGTTTTCCATCTTCAACAGCCACAAAAAGTTTATTGTAGTTTTGCTGGCCGGTTAACTCCCTATAATCGTTTTCCCTAAAGATTATCTGTCCTCCCGTAAACTCCGGGTCACCATCTTGGGTTGCGATATAAGTATTATCCATTATGCCTGAAACCTCTACTTTAAATTTTTCATATCTCTCTACTCCGTCTCTATAAACAGGCAATTTTATTTCTAAAACGTCTCCCACATTTACATCTTTTATAACTTTTGTTGAATATGAGTGAATACCTCTGGAATAAATGTTGTTAACTAGTAGTACTTTTTTACAGTCTCCCGGTTTTTCCTCTAATATATTTTCTCCCTTGGTAATAAACCTGTTTATATTTTTTAACAAACTTTCATTGTAACCTTTTACAAGAAGGGGATATTCCTTATCATAATCAGAATAGTATTTTTGCTCTTGTCGTCTTAGCTCTTTTATTAAATCATCAGATACTCTTTCCTTACTGATTGACAAAAAACTATCTTGGTTGTAGAAGAAAGGTTCGACTTTCTTTACACCGTTTAATTTTTTTATTTTTTGTATAATGGAAACATTTATATTATAAAATATATCTTCTGTATTTCGATAATTACCGCTTAAGGTTATATCAACATTGCCATAGGACATAGGCTTAAGTCCACTTGTTATATTGTTTGTTAACTTCATTCGATCGTTAATGACAGACGTTTGTATGAATATTGCTCCAACTAAAAACATTGCTGTAATTGTTAAAATTGTCTTAGATTTATTTCTCCAAATATTTCTGCTGGCAAATTTAATTAATATATTTCCCTGCATTTTCTTTCTTTCATCTATATTTTCTCTTGATCTCTTCTTTACCTTATCACTTTTGTTTATGGACTCAATTATGGACATTTTCAATGTTTTTCTTACTACTATAAAGTTTGAAACAGATACTGCTATTATCGAAACTAAAAAAGAAGAAATTATGCTTTCTTTTTCTATGGTTAATATCGAATTATACCCATATATTATTCTTACACCTATGTAGGAAAATACAATTCCGGCTAATATGCCTATTAGCGTCCCGAATACAATATAAAATAAACTTGATACTCGAAACATTCTTTTAATGTCTCTATTTGACATCCCAATGGCTCTCAACATTCCAATTTGTTTTATTCTGTCCGCTAATATAATGTTGTAGATATTGTATATAACAAGGCATGATACAATAATTAAAATAATTGAGTTTTGAATATTTTTTGCGCTATATTTGGTAGCAGTTTTATAAACTTCTCCTTGAAACACTTCGACATTATAGAATAAATTGTAATCTTTAAGATTTAATTTTTTATACATTTTATTTAAAAAAGTAGATTCGTCTTTCTTATTAT
>DUTQ01000347.1 GCA_012841995.1 Thermoanaerobacterales bacterium
TATTTTGCGGCAAACCGCTTACAAGGCTTCGCCCACGGACTTCCATGGAAGAGGATTCAAATTCATCATCTTCAGAGTATATATTGGCAACATTCATCTTTACATCTTCGGCAGTTCTCTCACCTATCATGAGGTTAAACTCTTTTTTTACATACCTGACAATTGCTTCATCAAAGCGATCTCCACCTACTCGCAGCGACTCACCGCACACAATCCCTCCAAGAGAAAGCACTGCAATATCTGTTGTACCTCCTCCTATATCAACTACCATGCTCCCAAATGGTTTGGAAATATCCAATCCTGCACCAATAGCTGCTGCAACAGGCTCTTCAATTAGAAATGTCTGCCTTGCTCCAGCCGCTGCAGCAGCTTCAATGACGGCCCTTTTTTCTACAGTTGTAATTACTGCTGGAATACAGATCATTACTCTGTGGCGAAAAATCGACCTGGGGACAACCTTTTTCAAAAAGTACTTTAGCATTATTTCCGTCGTCGTGTAGTCGGCAATAACACCATCTTTTAACGGCCTTGTAGCTACAATATTTCCCGGTGTTCTACCTATCATCCTTCTTGCTTCTTCTCCTACTGCCAGCATCTGTTTAGTGGTTTTGTCCATAGCCACTACTGAAGGTTCTTGAAGGACTATGCCTTTTCCCTTTATATAAACTATGATAGAGGCAGTTCCTAAATCTATTCCTATATCCATGAGATAATTGTAACCTCCTGTCAATTCCAACAATTATTAGCGATATTTACTATATTCAGTATTATATTCTACAAAGTATGCTAATATTCCTTCTACAAAGTCAAAAATATTATATATTTAAATATTTTCTTCTTGTGGCCCTTCCCCCCCTTATATGGCGCTCTGCCTTGTTATATTCCAGGACTTGTTTTACAAGTCTAGCTTTTTCTGGGTTCACTTCCGGAAGCCTTTCCACCATGTCTTTATGTACAGTGCTCTTAGATACTCCAAAAACTTTGGCCGCCTGTCTTACAGTCGCCTTTGTATCTATTATGTAATCGGCAATTTCCAAAACCCGTTCCCTCATATAGTCTTTCACTATACTTCCCCCTCAACAAGCGATTTTAGTTAATATATATGTTTTATTCTCGCTATATAGAAGATAAAAAAAATTAAGCAGGTAATTTTACCTGCTTAATTAAAAACATCGGCCTCTATTTTAACTTTGGAAGAAATTGACTAGGGTCTATGCTATCTTCTCCTCTTCTAACCTCAAAGTGGAGGTGTGGCGGGTCCTCTATCTCAAACGGAGCAGTCTTCCCCACTGAACCTATAACCTGCCCTTTTTGAACATTCATTCCCTTTTCCACCAGTTTCTCAGAGGCAAGATTTCCATATACAGTTTTTATATCTGCGCCATGGTCAATTACAACTACTACTCCCAGTTTTGGATCATCTTTTTTTACGTCTACCACAGTTCCGTCAATAGCAGCTTTAACAGGTGTGCCTAATTCATTTGAAATATCTATGCCATGATGACAGCCCCATTGCTCCAATGTTTTTGAGTAAGTCAACGTATCAACAGCAAAATTGGTGATGGTCTTGCCTATGACAGGCATTGCCATAGTCGATAGCTGTGCTGTAGCACTTACTACATCATCTGTTTCTACATAAATTTGTTCCCCCATATTTTCTTTTTCAGTAAAGGCTTGACTTGATTTTGTAGCTTCAGATGTATTCTCTGATGTTTCAGTTAAACTTTCACTACTACTATTTAAGCTCTCAATAGATCTGTCTTTGCTTTTTACCTCATTATCTGTATCTGCTTTGTCTTGCTGTTTTTGACTTTGTTCTGGCACCTTTTCGTTCATATCGACCTCCCACTGGCGCAGCTGTGGTTTCTTGCCCCAACTAAACCCATTGTGGGAAGCTCTAAATATCCAAAATGCACTGTTTAAACCAACTAGGATGACTAGCAATGACAATATAATACCTCTCGCGCTTTTTGTCTTTTTCAAAGATGTTTTTATGTGCTTAAAACCAGATTTTATTTTTATCCCTGCTCCTTTTATTTGTGAGGAAACCTTGCTTTTCCATGAATCAAACATAAAATCACCTCACAAATATTATTGCCCAATATTTTCCTTTTAATACATGATTCCGAAGTAAAAAATAACTACATATGAAATGATGATACCTCAAAAGAGTTTCTACACCAAAATCACACATGCATAAAAAAAAGACCATTGAATATTCAGTGGTCTTCCTGCTTTAAAGTTTTTTTAATCATTCTAATCGCTCTTTTTCACTTCAACACCCGAATAATAGTGTTTTATAATGTCTATATAGTTGGCTCCATTTTTTGCCATGCTATTGGCACCATATTGGCTCATACCTACTCCATGACCGAAGCCTGTGCAGATAAACTTGATGTTTTTACCTGCCCGCTCCCATTCAAAGTCAGTTGAATTTAAACCAAACAACATTCTAAACTCTGTTCCCCTTATTGTCTTATTGCCAACCTTCATGGTTTTAACTCGGCCCCCACTGCTTCTCTCTAGTATTTCCCAACTTTTTTCTGGATTTTTTGGGTCGATTACCAAATCCGGCCATTTATCACGAAGCTTTTCTACAATATCATTTATAGGTATTTGCTTTATCTCCAAAAACTTTGGTGATGTTTCTTCTCCTGGGCTTGTAACACTTCTGAGATAAGGCACATGCTTTTGCCACACATCTTCAGAATTCTCGGTCTTTCCATTGCTGGTGGAAAAAAACAATGGATCAATAGGCTCATTTTCATAAAAAATTGCCATACCTGCAGTTGAGTTTGTTGCTTGATTTATCTTACTATAGTAGTGATAATATGAAAAAATACCCCATTTTTTAAGCATTTCGCCTTTTGTCATCCATGCCTGACAATGTGAAGGGTCATCACATATATCTGCACCTGGATGGAGGCTGCAACCCGATCCATTGTATTTATCCA
>DUTQ01000348.1 GCA_012841995.1 Thermoanaerobacterales bacterium
AATGTAATACCTCTTGGGACTAGGCTTTACATAGATGGTTATGGCTTTGCTAAAGCCGAAGATACCGGAGGATCTATAAAGGGAGATAAAATAGACTTATTTTAAAACATATACTGTGACCCAGCGCCTTCCAAAATTTCTTGTTTGTTGCATAGTTGGCAGGAATAAGTCTATTTTATCTCCCTTTATAGATCCTCCGGTATCTTCGGCTTTAGCAAAGCCATAACCATCTATGTAAAGCCTAGTCCCAAGAGGTATTACATTAGGATCAACCGCAACCACTCCAACTCTTGGCCTTGTACCTCTAGCTGTCAATCCACCAGTATGAGTATATGCCGAGGCCAACATCCTAACCTTTTTGGTGTAATTAAAATCTACACCTGCGCGGGTTGCCACTTTAATTGTACCTTCAAGAACTATTTTTGCTTTAGGTTCCTTTACAATTAATACCTTTGTTTCTTCTGATACAACCTTGCCATTTTCAATTAGTGAAGTTGTTATGATCTTTTCTTGCCCATCTTGACCTTGTTGCAATATCTTTTTTTGTCCTACTTCCATACTCGAGTCTTTTTTTGTTATCGTCTTGTAAGGAATAGCTTTTAGTTCTTCTGTAACTTCTTGCTTTACTCTGGTAACTTCTATGTTTCGAGGTGCCCTTACAACGCAGGATAGTTCTGGTTCAACCTTGTCATATTGGCCTAGTAATATACCGGCTTTCACAAGCAGACTCTCAACCGTATCTGGTTGAGAATTTATTGTCTTTTGCTTACCGTCACACAAAATTTTTACAGGGAAAGCTCTTTTTACTTGTATATTCATATTGTCTTTAAGATCACTTTCAAGTTCTGGTATTACTACATCTTCTTGCTTAAGATTTATATTTTGATTTTTTATTAAATCATCTACAGTTTTAGCAAAAGTTTTAACTTTAATTGTTCTCCCATCGACATTAATTTTAACTGATTTTTGAAGGCTTATATAGCTTATTGCCCCAATAACTAGCAAAGTAATTATAATGCCAGCTATCCAACAACGGGCTTTATAGAAGTTCACGAAATCCCCCCTTAAGTATAGAGTAAAAAAAGGCGATATGTTGGATTTATATTCTACATAAATTTAAAAATTCCTTTTTTATATATTAATATATGTTTTAAGTTCGATAAATATCCCACCTAATTTAACTCGATCTCTTTCCACTGACCTTTTTTATATCTAATAGTCATCAAAATAGCTTCTATATAAAACTGAATTACGATAACTAGCCAAACCGATGTGACATTTTTTTTCAAGATAAAAACAACTGTAAATATCAACGGCATTCTAATTAGCCAAATTACCGCAGCTCTTATGTAAAAAGGACCTTTTGTATCTCCCGCCCCCCTTAATGCACCTGCCAAAGTTGTCAGTACTGCAATTGCAGGCTGTTCAAAGGCTGATATTATAATACACTTAACTGCAAGCTCCTGAACATCAGTTATATTTGTAAAAAAACTTATAATCCAATTTGGAAACATAAAGAAAAAAACACCTACAAGACTCATTAAAATTGCAGAATACTTAGTTGACTTCCAACCGCTTATTTCAGCAAGTCTTTCTTTTCCAGCCCCTAGGTTTCTCCCAACAAGGCTTGATGCTGCTACAGAAAAACCATAGCCTGGCATAAAGGACATAGATTCTGCACTAACAGCCACTTGATGTGCGGCAAATGGAACTGTACCTAATCTCACCAGCCACATCGATGTAAGAAGTTTAGAACCACTGTGTGATAGTTCCTCTAAACAGGCTGGAATACTGATATTTACAATTTGTTTTATGATAGTAATATCTATATCTAATAATCCTTTGAGTTTTAATCTAACTTCACTTGAGCTACCTACCATGTATCCTATGGTAATAATAGCGCCGAAAATTTGTGAAACTGTTGTTGCAATAGCAGCACCATTAACACCTAAACTGGGAAATCCTAATTTACCAAAGATTAACACATAATCTCCTACAATATTTATGGTATTTGCAATAAAAGCTGAAAACATAGGGAGTTTAGTATTACCTGCTCCCCTTAATGCAGAATTCATAACCAAGGTAGGCACTGTAAAAATTATGCCTATAGAAACAATTTTAATATAGTCTGTTCCCAAAGCTATAACAACTGGGTCATCCATAAACATCAAAAATATAGCCCCACCATATATAAAATTAATAAGAGCTATGCTTATTCCAATAATTAACGATACCAAAAACGCCTGTGCTACTACATGTTCAGCCTTTTTTTGGTTTTCTTCTCCAATATTGCGGGCCACAACTGCTGAAGTACCTATGCCAATGGCGCTAAAGACAAATGTCAATGTAGAAGCCAATTGAGAGCCAAAACCAACTGCACTTAAGGCTTCTGCATTTAATCTTCCTACCATGGCTGTATCAAAAATCCATACGGCAGTATGTAAAACCATCTCTAATATAGCCGGCCATGCAAGGCTTAGAATTTGTTTTCGCAAATTGATATTAGCATATTCTATAGACATTTTTTAATAAAACTCCTTTTTTAAAATACGCATTTTATTATATACTA
>DUTQ01000349.1 GCA_012841995.1 Thermoanaerobacterales bacterium
AAAAGAGCTCATTAATGAGCTCTTTTTTTATTTGTATTTTTTTATGTAAGAGACATATCTTACACGTTTTTTGTTTCTATTGTGCTGTTTTATGCTTAATATAAGGCGGAATGGGGCGTATGTGCACAGAGATATGAGGCATGGCCAAAACCACCAATATGTATATATTTTTCTCTTTACATCGCTACAAGATACTAATTTAATACTGCCAAGACTTTTATCGCCTGCGTAAAACATTATTTCGCCCAAGATATCACCTTTTTTCAAAGGAGCTTTTATATCAGATTTATAGGATATTTTACTTGTTACAGGTGGGCTACCTTTTGGCACAACAACGGTAAAATCTTTATTTACCTCTATGTTTACTGTATCTCCATACTTTATTTTTTTACTAGATATAAAGTTTCCATCTTTAATGATTTCTCTGATTTCGAAGTTTTCAAATCCATAATCCAGCAAAGATTTGGCATCACTCCATAGCACATTCCTGCCTTGTGCCTTAAGAACCACTGCTATAAGTCGAAAACCATCTCTAGTGGCAGAAGCTACTAGGGTTTGGCCCGCGGAAGATGTATATCCAGTTTTAACCCCATCAGCACCGTCATAATTCCATAAAAGCTTGTTTAAATTTACTAGATGTCTGTCACAATTTTCAGCCTGCCAGGGAATATTTAGTGATTTTGTAGATATTATCTTATTAAACTCCGGAAAATTATTTAAGGCATATCGAGTAATTACTGCAAGGTCATATGCATTAGTTAAATGGCCTTCCTCACTTAGACCATGAGGATTTACAAAGTTTGTATTTTTTGCTCCGATTTGTTTTGCTTTTTGATTCATCATTTTAACAAATGTGTCCATATCACCGCCAATATGTTCCGCTATAGCTATGGCTGCATCATTTGCTGAGTTTAGAAGCATTGCATAAAGCATTTCTTTAAGAGTAAGTCTCTCACCTTCTTCGAGATAGATTCTTGTACCATCAACAAGTGGCGGCAATTCCTTTGTAACTACAGTATCTGATAGACTACCATTTTCTAAAGCCAATATTGCTGTCATTATTTTTGTTGTGCTAGCAGGTTCCATATTTTCATATGCATTCTTCTCATATAAAATTGTACCTGTCTTTGCATCCATTAAAATACAGGAATGACATTCAACAACAGGTGGTTTTAACTCGAATTGGGGATGTGCAAAAACACTTTGCTGAAAAAGAATAAAAATCAACATGTAAATAATAAGAACAAAATTTATTTTTTTCATATTTCAACCTCGGTTTCCACAAGACTTATTTAATTTTTAGTATAACAAAATAAAACAGCTTACTCAAGTTAACTTAAAACTAAAAATGGTGAATAAAAAAGCCGATATTTATTAAAATAAGAATGAGAAGGATGGGGGATGTTTAATGAGACGCATTGTAACTAGCAAAGCAAGTGGTGCCATGCTTTCTTGTAAAGACGATATAGAGGTTCTTTTAAATTCCATAAAGGATGTAGAGAAGGAATTTGATGATGATTTTCAAAAATCTCTAATGAGATATTCTAGCCTTATTAAGATACACAAGGCTTTAAAAGAAATCAAGTTATTGGCTAATACTATAAACTCTTTAATGCAAGATGACAGTAAATCAAAAGAATTAGAGCGATTATCAAAGGTATTAAGGGAAAAAATTATGGAGGTAAAGATATTACTTATGAGTGACATGCAAAAATCTGTGTTTAGTGCAGCTGAAGCTATGGCACAAGCAGGAACAAGTATGACGATATTAACGGATATCAATAAGCTAGAAAAAAGCTTTTTTAAAGTAGAAGACAAAATGCGGGGTTTATTATCATGTTAAAGGAAATATTCATGCATACTTATAAAACACTAATACTTTTTTCGGTGAGCTTATTGCTGGTTAGAGTTATGGGGAAGAGAACTATTGCACAACTATCTCCTTTTGACCTGATAGTTATAATTATCATGGGTTCAGCGATAGCAATACCTTTAGAGGATGACAAAATAAAATTAAGCTATGGCATAGCTCCGGTAATCATTTTATCTATATTAAATTATATACTTGCAATTCTTATAACAAAGAGTAGAAAGATAGAAGATTTTTTTCAAGGTAAGTCAACAGTTCTCGTGAAAAATGGAGAAGTTATGATGAAAAATTTAAAAAAGGAACGAATAACGATTGCAGATCTTTTAGTTTTATTAAGAGAAAAGGATGTTACTAATATTAATGATATAGAAGAGGCGACAATCGAGCCAAATGGAAAACTCAGTATATTGAAGAAAAGGCAAATGCAATCTGTAACTCCAAAGGACTTAGGGCTATGGACAACCGAAGGGATCTTTCCCACACTTGTTATCGATCAAGGCAATGTGGCCGTTGATAATCTTGATAAGGTAGGCGTTACCATTGATCAAATGCTAAAGGAGTTAAATAAAAAAGGGATAGAAGATTTGGCCGAAATTAAATCAGCATGGGCTGATGAAGAGGGGAATGTTTTAGTTGATAAATTCCAATAAACATAAAAATACTGATGAAAGCTTATTCATAAGGTATATTATGTAAATAGGAGACTATATACAAATGAGAGATGAGTTTTTAAAAAGTTTGGGAATAAACCAGCAAGAATTTGAGAAGAAATACAAAATAGATCTACAGCTTTTTCTTGATGCAGTATCTTTGGGATTAGAGGATGAGGAGATATCAGATTTACTCGGATATAATATTGAAAAAGTAACACAGGTAAGGAAAAAACTAGATGATGTAAGTAGTTCGTTAGGGCTAAATCATGATAAAAACCTAACTACTAGCCGGGATAAAAATTTAAATAGTCATTAAGTAGTTAGGTTTTTAT
>DUTQ01000350.1 GCA_012841995.1 Thermoanaerobacterales bacterium
ATCTTTAATCGTGTATTTATTATACAAAACACTTAATGATAGATATTCAGAATCCGATATAAGACAGGCCTATGCAGAAATTGAAGGCCTCATTGCCCAAGGCATGCTTTTTTCAAAAGCAGATTTTTCCGGTGAAATAGATGAATTAAATAAAAAGCAAGATGTTAAGGCACTTTGCCTCAATGTTGCTCATGACTGCAATTTAAGATGTAAATACTGTTTTGCATCAAAGGGCGATTATGAGGGCAAAAGGGAATTGATGTCTCCAGAAGTTGGAAAAGAGGCCGTAAAGTTCTTGGCGCAAAAATCAGGGGCCTTAAAAAACGTGGAGATAGATTTCTTTGGCGGAGAGCCTTTATTGGCATGGGATACGGTCACTGAAGTCGTATCTTATGCAAGGTCTGTAGAATCAAAATACAATAAAAAATTTCATTTTACCATGACCACAAATTCTACACTGTTGGATGATAATAAAATAGATTATCTTCATAAGAACATGGACAATATTGTTTTAAGTCTTGATGGAAGAAAAAGTGTAAATGATAAAATAAGGGTAAGGGCTGATGGATCCGGAAGTTATGATTCTATAATTAAAAACATAGCAAAAATAGTCGAACTTAGACAAAGGGATAAGAAGGAGTATTATGTCAGGGGCACATTTACAAAACATAACCTTGATTTCTCAAAAGATGTATTTCATTTGGCAGATATGGGGTTTAGGGAAATTTCCATTGAACCGGTTGTAGGTGATAGCCAGGACGATTTTATTTTATGCGATAGTGATATTGATACAATACACCGTGAATATGGCAGGATTGCAGCTGAATATCTGAAAAGGAAAGAAAGCGGCCATAATCCATTCAGGTTTTACCACTTTAATGTAAATATATATAATGGGCCATGCATATATAAGCGCTTGACTGCTTGTGGTGCAGGGAGACAGTACCTTGCGGTAGTCCCAAACGGCAACATTTATCCATGTCATCAATTTGTAGGGCGTGATGAGTTTTTGATGGGGGATGTATTTCAAAAGGAGTTAAATGAGGATATTGTAGACCGCTTTAAAAACACACATGTATTTGTAAAACCGGATTGCAGCCGGTGCTGGGCCAGGTTCTTCTGCAGTGGAGGTTGTAATGCAAATAACTTTGCTTTAAATGGTGATATGAATAAACCTTATGAGTTGACATGCCAGCTACAGAAAAAAAGGATAGAATACGCCATTTATTTGAATATAAAGCAGAAACCACATTATTGCCAGATGTAATCTAATGAGAAAGTTATTAATCTTTAAAATCAAGGCAAATTTGCCTTGATACATAAACTATGAATCAAAAGCAGTTAGTTCTAGTTGAATTGAACTATTTTTTATGCGATTATTAGCAAGTGTTACATACTCGGGCTTGATTTCATAGCCTATATAATATCTATTGCTTTTCAGAGCAGCTAAACATGTTGTTCCGCTACCACAAAATGGATCAAGGATGATATCGCCTTTAAATGAGTAAAGCTGAATTAACCGATAAGGCAATTCTTCTGGGAAAGGGGCTGGATGCCCTATACTTTTAGCTGAAACAGCCGGAAATGTCCACACGCTTTTTGTCCATTCTAGAAATTGTTCTTTAGTTATAGTATTTTGTTTATTACTTCTTTTTCTTGAAAAGGATTCTTTAGAAAAAACTAAGATATATTCATGTATATCTCTTAAAACAGGATTTGAAGCTGACATCCAACTGCCCCATGCTGTGGATGGGCTAGCACTTGCGGCTTTATTCCATATTATTTCGCCTCTCATAAGAAACCCAATTTTTTGCATATCTTCAATAATAAATGAATGTAAAGGAATATAGGGTTTCCTCCCTAAATTAGCAATGTTTATGCATGCTCTTCCGCCAGTAACTAACTTTTTATATGTTTCTTGAAAAACTTTATAAAGTAATTCTCTATATTCTTCTAAAGACATATCTTCATCATATTCTTTTTTTACATTATACGGGGGCGATGTTATCATTAAATGAACGCTATTATCAGGAATTTCATTCATTAGCTCACTGGATTTACAGTAAATATTATTAAGGATGTTAAGGGGAATCTTATTTTCCTTAAATATAATATTTTGCTTTCCCTTTTTTTGATTAGCATATAGTTTACTGTTGTAAAATTCAGAAGAATCATGATTAATTCTTCCTGGTGTTCCAAAGGAACTTGTTTTAGTACCCTTTCTTTTTACCATAAATATCACTCTCCAATAAGTTAATAAACAGTTCGCCTTTCTCCTCATAAGTTTTTGCTCTATTAGCAATTTCGATTATTTGTCCAAGGTCTCTTTTATTTTTCATTCCTGAAAAAAAACTCATTTCTTTTGA
>DUTQ01000351.1 GCA_012841995.1 Thermoanaerobacterales bacterium
CTTTGGGGAATTTCATACGTAAAGCCATTTTTTAATACCACTTGGCTTTCTATTTCCAATTCTTTTTCCGGAGTTTGTGATACATCTACCTTGACGATCTTTACAATCACATCTTGTGGCCCTTCAATTCCACCAGGAGTTTTGGCCCTTATTGTCTTTAAATCATCTAAAACCTGAATTTCGCTACATTCATTTCCGCCAATAGTTACTTTTGTCTTCTTAAAAATGTCCCCCTCTATTTGTGTATCTTTTACAAAGTTTGCACCATATAAGGTGACAATAGTTCCGCCCTCAATACTGCCCTTGTTTGGGGTTATACTGACTAGAGCAAGCGCCTTTTCCGGTATCTTATATGTAAATGGCGTGGGGGATATGGCAAAATTGCCATCTGTATTTGTGACCTTTACCTCCTGCTCTCCTGCTTCACCAGGTGGCGTTATAGCTGTTAAAACACTCTTTTTACTATTCTCATCAACAATTATTTTCACATCTGTAGCTCTTTTGCCACCTATAGTCAGAACCGCACCACTTCTTATATCTGTTCCAGTTACAGTTATCTGGGTCCCTCCAGCCGTAGAACCTGATGTAGGCTCTATCTTTTCAATAGCTGGGTTGCTTGGGGGAAGGGTGTATTCAAACCCGTTTTTCTTTGTAAAGCTTCCGTAGTCGCTTGTGTTTATAACAGTAACATCTTTTGCCCCTTCAGAGTTTCTTGGGGTTTTTACGGTGATCCTTTGACTTGATTCAACATTTACATCATAAGTTTCTACCCCTCCGAAAAACACTTTTACTTTTGTTTCATTTGGGTTAGTTTCAAATCCACTACCATCTATAACTACAGTTGTGCCACCTTCGGTTGTACCTGTATCTGGAGTAATTCCTGTAATTGTGGGTGAAACTACGTATTTAAATGTGGATGTCACAGTGCTTCCATCAGGGTTTATAATCTCTACTGTTCTTTCTCCAGCTTCTGCCGGTGGTGTTATTGCCGTTATGATGTGTTTATCGGATTCCTTAATTACTTTTATGTTTGTGGCAGACCTTCCACCGATTAAAAGCTTGACTTTACTGGAAAAATCCTCTCCCTCAATGCGAATGGGAGTGCCTCCCACTGTTGTACCTGTGTTGACTTTTGCCCTCATAAGTGATTCGACTTCCGTATTTATGGGAGCAAATTCGCCCGAATCTGTTTGTGAAGTTATCTTTGGACTGCTTTTTGTGTAAGTAAACTTGTTTTCAGCCACAGTTTCTCCGCCATCTGGGTTTACCACTTTTATGACTACTTGCCCTGGTGTTGTGGTCTCTGGTATCTTTGCTGTAATCTGATACTTGCCTTCACTCGTTTGCGATACTATTACATCATCTGCCTGAAGCCCGCCAAAGAACACCTTTGCACCATCCATAAATTCAGAACCGAGTATTGTTATTTCCCCTTGGCTTACGGTAGAGGAACTATTCGGACTAAACGATTCTATTGAAGGTTCACTTCTAATATAGCTAAATTGCATATCAGAGATATTGTTGTCATTTTCCGCAAATCCGCCGTCCTTGTTTTCTACCCGAACGGTTGTAAGCCCCTCATTACTGCTAGGTGGGGTTTGAGCCTTTATGATATCGTAAGTATCTGTTTTTTCGAGTATAACTTTCGGGCTTTCCTTTCCGGCAAAGTAGACTTTTACACCAGATTCAAAATTGTGTCCTTTAATGAATACGGTTTCTCCCCCAAGGACACTGCTTGTGGCAGGACCGCTCTTGTCTATCTTGTTTGATATTGACACTATTTCAGGCTGGCTTTGAGTGTATACAAAACCGGCATCCAAAACCGCCTCTCCGCCATCCGGGTTTGTAACCGTAACAGATACCGAGCCAGGGGGCAAATAAGGTGGTGTAGTAGCGGTAATCCTTGTTTCGCCATGCACTATTATGTCTTTAGCCCTTGTTCCACCAAGTTTTACTATTGCACCTGGCATAAATCCTGAACCGTTTATATTGATGGTGGTTCCCCCTAAAACACTGCCATGAAGAGGTGCAATCCCTGGAGGACTATCATCCAAAGAATTTATGTGTGGATTTGATATAAATGTAAAGCCATTTTCCTTAATGGCATTAATGCCGTCTACAGTTACAATTACATGTCTTGGACCTGTAGTTGAAAATTCAGGGGTTTTGGCTGTTATTGTCTTTTCATCTACAACCACTACATCAGTGGCAGGTTGACCCCCTACAGTTACAGTTGTTATGGGAGTAGAAGTCTCCTCATAATTACCTGCTATAAAATTTGTACCTTTTATGGTAATTTCATTTTGGGTGTTTATTGGGCCTTTTGATGGTTCTATTTTCAAAATGGTTGGAGTTGCTTTCTCGTAAAAAAATCTTTCACTATCGTTGTCAGGAGAATATGTAGCTATACCGCCATCAGGGTTTTCCACAACTATCTCCTTATATCCGGAAGTTTGAAGTGGTACCACGGCCTTTATGGTGGTAGAGCTTACAAAAGTAACTTTCGTCGAAAGTATTCCCCCGATCTTAACCAAGAGTTTATTTTTTGAATCTATATCTCTCATAAATTGCTTTCCGGTAATCGTTATCTCCGTGCCGGCTGTACCTTTTGTTGGGCTAATCTTTTCGATTTCTGGTGAACTCTTTAAATATTCGTATCCATCTTCCTTTGTAACGGTTTCTCCTGTAAAATTCTTTACAGTTATATTTACTTTTCCGATAGAAGGGTAAGGAGGTGATATGACTGTAATAATCTTGCCTTCAGTATCCACAGATACTACCTTTGCCTCAATTTCTCCAAATAACACTTTTATTTGGCCTGCTGGAGCAAAATTGGAGCCTTTAATAGTTACCTGGGTACCACCTGCTGAAGTTCCAGATGGGATACCTTCAGAAGTAGTACCTTCAGATGAGCTTATAGAAGTTATCTCAGGCACTGCAGCCTTTGCCGGCAAGGGTAATACGGAAAAAAACATCATAAAGACCAAAAGCAAAGACAAGCCGCTTTTTAGTAACTTTTTACCAGCTGTTTTATTGGACTTTATGTGATTTGCAATAATATATGTAATTTTATTTAAGTAATTAGTTTCTTTTCTCATTTGAAATATTCAGACAGAAGTCCCTTGACTCTGCCCTTTAGACCCCCTTTTTTTAAAAGACTTCAATTATTTTACTTATTCGACACTAACCACTAAAATCCTCCTGTGGGTAATACTTACATGTAGATCAAAAAAAATTAAATTTCGCTTATTTACAGAATATGTCCCAAAAAATAGGTCTTAAAGCGCATGTTATCCACAGAGTTATCCACAGCTGTTGATAACTAAAAATGCTTGTCCCTAATGTCTGTCCTATATGTCCACAACTTGTCCCCATTGGGGATAAGTTGTCCACATTGTTGTTAACAAAGAGTTAATAGCCCAAAATACCCACATCATGAGCCAATCTATGCCTGTCTCAGGGCATAGTGACACTTTGTTTCGGCGAAGAAAAAAACCGGCTTTAAAGCCGGTTAATGTTTACTTTTATGAATAGGGTAATTATTATTTTTGTCCTTAAGTTACCGCCTCTACACTAAAATCAACATTATTTTAACACTGCACCAGTAGAGGCTGATGTGACAAGTCTTGCATAGCGAGCAAGGTATCCGGTTTTTATCTTGGGTTCCGGCTTTTGCCATGCTGTGCGGCGCCTTGCCATCTCCTCATCGGAAATTAATACATCAAGTTTCTTTTCCTTTATATCGATCTTAATCA
>DUTQ01000352.1 GCA_012841995.1 Thermoanaerobacterales bacterium
AATTGCTGTAGCTATGAGCGGCGGTGTTGACAGTTCAGTTTGCGCATATTTATTAAAAAAACAGGGGCATGAAGTCATAGGTATAACAATGGAGGTTTTAAATAATAAAGAATATAAACAAGATACAGAAAGAGTTTCCCAAGATGCAAGCTGTGTAGCTAAAAAGCTTGGGATACCACATTATACAGTTGATTTTACAAATCTCTTTGATAAAAAAGTAATCGAATATTTTACCAAAGAGTATTTAAAAGGCATGACACCTAATCCATGTGTTGTATGTAACCGTTACTTAAAATTCGATGCTTTATTAAAGAAGGCATTGGAATTAAATGTTTCTTATATAGCTACAGGTCATTATGCGAAGGTAGAAATTGATAGTCTATCAGGCCGATATTTGATAAAAAAGGCTATAGACAGTAACAAGGATCAATCATATATGCTTTATAGATTGACTCAATATCAATTAGAACATATATTACTTCCGCTAGGTTTTTATAAAAAACCTGAAATACGCAAAATAGCTAAAGAAGCGGATCTTTTGATTGCAGACAAGCCCGATAGCCAAGAAATATGCTTTATTTCCGATGATTATAAGTCTTTTTTGAGTCACAGGGTCCCTAATCAGATTAAATCCGGTTATTTTGTGAATAAGCAAGGCGATATAATAGGGGAACATAAAGGAATTCCATATTATACAGTTGGTCAGCGAAGGGGTCTGGGGATTTCCGCAGATAAGCCGCTTTACGTAATAAAAATAGATGCCAAAAACAACCGTATAATATTAGGTGATGAAAGTGACCTGTATACAAAGGAATTTGTTGCGTACAATATGAATTGGATATCAATAGAAAAACTTGAAGACAAGCTGCAAGTAAATGCTAAAATAAGATATAATTTTGCCGAAAAACCAGCTCAAGTTATACCTTTGGGAGCTGATAAAGTAAAGGTAATCTTTGAGCAGCCTCAAAAAGCGGTGGCTCCTGGTCAATCTGTTGTATTTTATAAAGACGATGTTGTTGTAGGCGGTGGAATAATAATCAAAAGAAGTGATTTATAAATAATGCGCTGTTTAAGCGTATTATTTTTTATTTTTTGGCAATAATTTAACTAGAAACAGAAATAATATTCGAGGTGAAGAAATTGATAAATTGTCCTATATGTGGAGGAAAGACATTAGGTAAAGTTGGAAGCAACCAATTTTATTGCCGGGAATGTTTTATGGAGTTTTCAAAAAACAAAAATAAAATTATTGCATATGAAGTAGCTGATGACGGCAGTTTATTACCATATGAAAACAAATTGGAGAATGCTGATGTAAAAGCAGGTAATTAATTAAGTCCGGAAAAATAGGGAGCAAAAAGATGAAACTTTTTAAATTGTTTTCAAACCGGATATCACTATACCGGCTTTTTTTGTTTTTAGCCAGTTTATGTTTATTAGTTTTTCTAGTATTAAATCGAAAAAAAATAAATTACATTGTTTTCCCATTTGTGATAGGATTACTTATATCGTACATATTAAATCCAT
>DUTQ01000353.1 GCA_012841995.1 Thermoanaerobacterales bacterium
ATTGTATTTATCCAAGCGCCTGTAAACATATGTCCTTGCAGCTACAGCCTGTGCTTTTAGTGCCTCCATGTCAAATGAAGCTGGCATTTCAGCAGCTACAACACCTTTAACATACTCTTCAATGGGGATATGTTCTATTTTCTTTTTTGAATTTATATATACCGCAATAGTGTTTTCAGTTTTTTTATCATCAGTTTTTAATTCATCATGTCTCAATTTTGGATAGTTGTGCCTACAGCTTTTAACAACAATCCCAGGTATAACAATAATCACCAAAAATATTATTAAGACTAAAGTATATCCGGCCTTTTTCATCATATCCCTCCGTGCGTTCGTGTTGCTTGTTTTATACAGTTTATTAGCATAAGGTGTGGGATATGATTGTATATAAAAATTTTATTGATAATACATCATAGCTTGAAAAGCAAAGAAATTAGAGGCCGTCAGGTATGAGTAAAAAATCCTACTTTTAATCAACCAGCTCAATGTTAGCACCTAATAACGATAGTTTTTTATCGATATTTTCATATCCTCTTTCAACATGGAATGAGTTCATTACGCGAGTTGTACCTTCTGCGGCTAACCCTGCCAATATCAATGCTGCCCCTGCTCTCAAATCAGTGGCTTTGACAGGAGCACCTGAAAGTTTTTCAACCCCTTCAATAACAGCACTTCTGCCCTCAATCTTAATGTGCGCACCCATACGCCTCAATTCTTCCACATGCATAAAGCGGTTCTCAAACACTGTTTCAATGACCATACTTGTCCCTTCAGCTAAACTTAAGTAGGCCATGATTTGAGCTTGCATATCTGTTGGAAAGCCCGGGTAAGGCAGTGTTTTAACATCAGAAGCCTTTGGTCTTCCGTTTCCTATAACCCTCAAGCCTTCAGGTTCTTCAGTAATGGTAGCACCACACTCTACCAGTTTTGCAATGATTGGTTTCAAGTGCTCTGATACAACATTTTCAAGGATTATATCACCACCTGTTATAGCACCTGCCACAAGAAAAGTGCCAGCCTCAATCCTATCTGGCACAACTGTATATGAAATGCCTTTAAGCTCTTTTACACCCTCAATTTTAATAATATCAGTCCCTGCACCCCTAATGTGTGCACCCATAGCATTTAAAAAATTTGCAAGGTCAATTATTTCCGGTTCTTTTGCAGCATTTTCAATAATCGTCTGACCTTCTGCCAGTGTTGCCGCCATCATTATATTCTCTGTTGCACCTACACTCGGAAAATCAAGGTAAATCGTTGTACCTTTCAACTTCTTACACTTTGCCTCTACAAAACCATGCCCCAGTTCAATATCAGCACCTAGGGATGCAAACCCTTTTAGATGTAAGTCTATAGGTCTTGAACCAATGGCACAGCCACCAGGCATTGAAATCCGAGCCTTGCCTAATCTTGCCAAAAACGGCCCCATTACTAAAAAAGAAGCCCTCATTTTCCTCACTAAATCATAAGGTGCCTCTATTGCATTGATTCTCTCGGCCTGGATCTTTATTGAATTTCCGTTACATACAGTATCAGCCCCCAGGGAATTTAAAACTTCCACCATGACTTTAACATCTTCAAGCTTTGGTGCATCTTCTATAATACATTCAGCTTCCGTAAGCAACGCTGCTGCCATTACTGGAAGAACTGCATTCTTTGCACTGCTGATTTTAATATTTCCTTTTAAGGGTCTACCTCCATCTATGACAAAACTCGCCAAAGCCTTTCCCTCCGATATTTTAATTAATAATCTGATGAAATTACAGGTGTTCCCACCCAAAAGTATGTCTTATCATCTTCAAAGTTATATCTTGTTGCAATATTTACATTGAAGCTTTTATCCACAATTTCAATATCCCCCTCTATAAGAGGGCTATTGGCTATCATACTTTTTGTATATTCATCATGCACTTTTTCTACTTCTTTTGCTTTTAATTCCATAAGTATTTTTTCTATTATCTTATCTTGTTTTCCGTCGTCTAGTTTACCATTAATACTACCGGTAATACAAGTAGTAATTTTTGACTCCCCACCACATGCTGCCATAGCCTTCTTCACCAAACCCTCGAGAGCTCCACAGTTCTCATAATCTCGGCTACTTATATTTATAAGCAGGTATGTCTGCGGGGCTTTTTCAAATTTCTCTGGCAAAACAACCGTTTGCAAAACTATTTGTAAAAAAGTATCGGAATTTATTTTGCCTTCTGTAATTAATATTCGATATTTTTCGTTAGATTCCTTCGTTGAGTTCAAATTTTCTTTTTTAACATCAAAAAATGTTAGTAAATGATCACGTTTCTTTTCCATATCTGTAAATTCCATAAAATCTCTATTTATTGCCTAGAATTAATGGAAATAGCAGACTGGGCAATAATAAATAGGGATTTTATGGATTTTACAGATATGGAAAAGAAACGTGATCATTTACTAACATTTTTTGATGTTAAAAAAGAAAATTTGAACACAACGA
>DUTQ01000354.1 GCA_012841995.1 Thermoanaerobacterales bacterium
TTCACTGGTCCCGAACCGTCCCCGTGATATATGATATAATATTTCATTATAATATGCTATAATTCCTCTTGGAGGTGGTTAGCGATGGCGATACGGCATTTTATCAGATATTATAAACCTCATCTTCCTCTGTTTATGCTTGACTTTACCAGTGCATTCATAGTTGCTATGCTGGACCTGGTGTTTCCAAAAGTTACGAGCTTCGTTATTGACGATGTCATACCTGCTAAAAATTTAGATTTGATGTTTAAAATCGGATTTCTATTGCTTGTTGTTTATATCATAAGATATATCCTGGAATACATCGTAAGCTATTATGGCCACATTTTGGGCACAAAAATAGAGTATGATATGCGCCAAGACCTTTTCAACCATATTCAAAAGCTTTCTTTTACGTATTTCGATAACAACAAGACAGGGCATATCATGTCACGACTTGTGAATGATTTAAATGAGATATCTGAACTGGCACATCACGGCCCAGAAGATTTTTTCATTGCAACGGTTACCTTAATAGGTGCATTTATTATTCTACTCAAGGTCAACTGGCTGCTGGCACTTATTACATTTGCCCCTTTGCCTTTTATGCTTTGGTTTAGCATTGTCAAAAATAAACGCATGAGAAAAGCTTTTAAAAACACAAGGGTAAAGGTGGCAGACATAAACGCCCAGATTGAAGATAGTATATCAGGCATTAGAGAGGTAAAGGCATTTACAAATGAAGAATACGAAAAGATAAAGTTTGAAAAGGGTAACAAAAATTTTAGGCTTGCAAAGCAAGATGCACATAAAATTATGGCTCAATTTTTTTCGGGAGTACATCTCTTTTCAAATATTATTAACTTATTAGTACTCATAGCAGGTGGATGGCTTTTGTATCATGGAAAATTGACTGCAGGCGAGCTGGCTGGGTTTTTGCTATATGTTTCCATGTTCTTACAACCTATACGAAAGATTACATCTGTTTTGGAAATATATCAAAATGGCATGGCAGGTTTTAATCGATTTCTTGAGATTATGAATATTGAACCTGAAATAGTTGATAAACCAGGGGCTATAACATTAAAAGATGTTAAAGGCCATATCTCTTTTAATAATGTTTGCTTTAGTTATGACAACAAAAGTCAGGTATTTTCCAATATAAGCTTTGAGATACAGCCAGGGGAAACAGTAGCTTTTGTAGGCCCTTCCGGTGCCGGCAAAACTACGCTCTGTAGCCTCATACCGAGGTTTTACGAGGTTGATGAGGGTACAATCAAGATTGATGGTATAGATATCCGGGATGTAAAGCAAAGATCTCTTAGGCAAAATATCGGTATTGTTCAGCAAAACGTGTTTTTATTCTCGGGAACTGTTTATGAAAACATCGCATATGGCAAGCCACAAGCTACTTTTGAGGAAATAGTGGAAGCCTCAAAGAAAGCCCACGCACACGAGTTTATCACACAGCTGGAGAACGGCTATGACACTTATATAGGTGAACGTGGAGTTAAACTGTCCGGCGGCCAAAAACAGAGGCTCGCAATTGCTAGGATATTTTTAAAAGACCCGGCAATTTTAATTTTGGATGAGGCCACTTCTGCTCTAGACAATGAAACCGAAAGGGTTATACAGGAATCCCTCTTTGATCTTTCTAAAAACCGTACAACCCTCATTATTGCACATCGTTTAGCAACCATAAAATATGCCAAGAGGATATTCGTGCTGACTGAACAAGGCATTGTAGAAGAAGGCAGTCATGAAGAACTCATTGAACTTGGCGGTATTTATCACCAGTTATATATGGCACAATTTACTAGTTAAATCCAAAGTTTAAGCTAAATTGTTCTGCTGTTTACACGCTTCAATCACATGTTTCATCAGCACCGTTGAAGTAACAGAACCTACTCCTTTTGGCACAGGTGTTATCATTGAGGTGACTTGCCTTACACCATCAAAATCCACATCACCACACATCTTGCCATCTTCGTCAAAATTTATTCCCACATCTATTACAATTGCCCCATCGTCTACCATGTCTTTTTTAACCATCTTTGGCTTGCCTGCTGCGGCAACCAATATGTCAGCCCTTCTGGTCTCCTCTTTTAGATTTACAGTCTTGGTATGACAGATGGTTACCGTAGCATTTTCTTTTAAGAGCATCATAGCAAGGGGCCTTCCAACTACCATGCTTCTTCCAATAATCACTGCTTTTTTACCTTGTATATCTATGCCGTAATGTTTAAGTATTTCCATAACAGCCGAGGGTGTGCACGGTGTAAAAGTGCACTTTTCACCACTCATCACCTTGCTTACATTTACGGGATTGAGGCAATCCACATCTTTTTCGGGAGAAATCACATATTTAACAGCCTTTTGTGAAATATGAGTAGGTAATGGCAGCATTATCATGATACCGTTAATAGTCTTGTCTTCATTCAATTCTTGTATTGTTTTTATAAGTTCTTCTTCTCTTATATCTTCAGGCAAAGTCTTTATTCTGCAGCCAATTCCCATTGTCTCACATTTCTTTGACGCACTTTTAACATATGCAACAGAATCAGGTTGCTTGCCGACCATTACTATGCAAAGAACTGGTTTAAAACCTTGTTGCTTTAAGTTTTTAACTTCAGATATTATTTTTTGTTTTAGTGCTTCAGCTACTTCTGACCCACTTAAAATTTTTGTCAAATCAGTCCCTCCTACTACTTTTAAAGTTTTCCCTTCTCCTGTAGATTTTACATCATTTAATATTTTTTTGCATTAATATAAAAAATAGCCCCAAGCTAATGGAGCCATTTTAAATGTTTTAACTTATAAATTCTCTACCTTACAAATGCGAAATAAAGAGCAAATGCAATTGTCAACAGATACATAACCCAGTGGACATCTTTGCCTTTGCCAGATAAAAGCATGAGTACTGCATAAGATACAAATCCTATAGCAAGACCATGAGATATGCTATATGTCAATGGCATCATTATTGCTGTCAACAAAGCAGGAAATGCCTCATAAAAATTCCCAAAATCAATGTGATTTAAACTAGAAGCCATAAATACGCCTACAAGTATGAGCGCAGGTGCTGTAGCTTCACCTGGTACTGCCAATGCTATTGGTGAGAAGATAATACTTAGAATAAAAAACAACGAAACTGTTACAGATGTAAGGCCTGTTCTACCTCCAACGCTGACACCTGATGCACTTTCCACATATGTTGTGACATTACTAGTTCCCAATAGTGCGCCTAACATCGTACCGATAAAATCAACAAAAAGGGCCCTATTACCTCTCTCTAGGTTTCCTTTTTCATCTATCATGTTAGTACGACTTGCTACCCCAACCAGTGTGCCGATGGTGTCAAACATATCAGCAAAAAATAGCGAGAATATTACTGGATACATAGAAAACTTAAGAGCACTTGCGATATCTAATTTAAAAAGAGTTGGAGCCATGCTAGGTGGCGCTATAAAGATATTGGAGGGGAGTTTTGTGATCCCCATGGGGATGCCAATAATTGTAGTTATAATAATTCCGAGTAGGATGCCACCTTTGACTTCTCTTGCCACCAAAACAGCAGAGATTATAAGTCCAATAGTAGCAAGCAAAGTGCTTGGGTTGGCAAAATTACCTAAGTCAACAAATGTAGCCTCATTGCCGACAACTATACCGGCATTTTTTAATCCTATAAATGCAATAAAAAGACCGATTCCTGCACTGACGGCGTGTTTCAAAGGCAGAGGTATTGCCTTTATGATGAGTTCCCTTAATCCGCTCATAGCTACTATAAGAGCTATTACACCTGAAATAAAAACCGCGCCAAGGGCTGTCTGCCAGGAAAGTCCCATGCTTCCAACCATGACGTAAGCAAAAAATGCATTAAGACCCATGCCTGGTGCTAATGCAAAGGGATAGTTTGCATAAAGCCCCATTAGAAGAGTGGTAAAAGCTGATGAAAGGGCAGTAGCCATAAAAACAGCACCCTTGTCCATGCCAGCTGCTTCTAATGTAATAGGATTGACAAAAAGAATGTAGGCCATTGTTACAAATGTAGTCAACCCGGCCAAAATCTCGGTTCTGACGTTTGTCCCATTTTTAGAAAGCTGGAAAAATCTTTCTAGAAAACCGTCAGATCCATTTGCAGCTAATGTTTCGTCCTTCACGATAAATCCTCCTTTAATAAATTTTTAAATATTTATATTATATAGTTCCCCAGCCCGCTAGAGAAAATAAAAAAACCCCGGGCTTTTTCGGGGAATACACAATTCCCTGTAGCCTTTGGTGTTTTACGGACACCTGGTAGAAACTTCCGAGCCATATTCCCGGAATTATACAGGTTAACTATAATTGGTTTTACAAAATTTATATTAGCAGACATTTCGAAGTTTGTCAATATATCATACGAACTATTTATTGAAATTTGTGTCTATTGTTCGTATATTGCAAGTTTATTTCATGGTAATTTTACATATTAAATAGTATAATCAAATTACAGTCATTAACTTAAGAAATGTGTTTGAGGTGTTTATAATGCATGTCGTCATACCGAGTATTTCCGATATGGCTCTCGACCTCATTAAAAACGATATTCTAAATGCAAAAATACTAGAAAAATCTGAAGATGGATATATAATTGATCTTTTAGGAAAAAGCATCTTCGCCCGTTCAGACTTAGAGCTTAAAGTAGGACAAAATATAAACTTACGGCTTATAAATAAATCTGGCAATAAAATAGTTTTCAAGATTGCAAAAGACAATGACCGATTAAATACATCAGGTAAAAATCAAATATGTGATTCTTTTGATAGCCCTGAGGTAAAATCTGCTATCACATTGCTTTCAAAACTAAATCTCCCCATCACGAAACAAAGTCTTGAGACTTTGCGTGATATTTATAGCAAGCTTTTAAAACAAAAGCCTTTAAATGATGATAATGCAAACTCAAGTTTAAGACAAGAAACTACCCAAGGACAAACTGAAACCAGATTAAATCTTGGTATAAAAGCTCTCAATTTACTTTACCAAAAATCGCAGCTCGAGCATATTTCCTTCTTTATGCTTACTATGCCATGCCCTAAAACGCAGCTTATAGTAAAACAGTCAGGGCAGTATGAGGACAACGGCTCGACTTCTACTTTTAGTTTTATTGTAGAAACAACGAATCTGGGATCTATACTTGTAAAAATTTTAAAACAGCAAGAAACTATTTCATCTACCCTTATATTTGAAGATAAAAAAGGGCTTGATATCGCCCGGAAAGAAGCAGATAAACTTAAGGAGAGTAATAGTTTGCCCGGAGCTTTACATCTCAAGATGGGCACTATTTCAAAACAAGATTTCTTTTTTGGCGAACTCGAAAATGAGTTTGATGATACCATAATGCCAGATATAAATATAAGGATATAAGATAAAGGAAGATGCAGATTGAACAAGAAAAGTGATAATAAAGCCATTAAAAAAACTAAAAAGGCCGCTGCACTTAAGTATGATTCGGAAGAAATGAACGCACCGCGTTTGGTTGCATCTGGCAAAGGGCTGATTGCCGAACGCATTTTGGAAGTTGCCCAAAAGCACAATGTATTTGTGCACGAAGATAAGGATCTTGTTGAAGCCTTAATGAAGGTTGATATTGGTGAGGAAATACCCCCTGAATTATATCAGGTAGTTGCAAAGATTATTGCATTTATATACAGTGTTGATGCATCTGTCAATGAAAAAAATGCAGCACCCCTAAATTAGGAATGCTGCTTTGATTAATGCTTGCTAGTTGCTTACCACACTGTGTTTAAGGCTCTGTATCATATGTTGAACACGCGGTATAAGGCAAACTACAAGGCATATAAGACTGTCTGTGCCAAGTACTAGACCGTTCACTAATATGGAATACACTATTGGGTTCATGCCTTCAGGAGCATATGAGCCAAAGAATATAACCCCAGAAAGAAAGCTGGAGAAAAAACGGCCAAATCCGCCTATTGCTATTCCCCATAGAATGTTTTTGCGTGAAAAACCGGCTAATCCTAAAGCGGCAAATGCTATAATATAGTCAAGCATAACTTGTACCGGATGAAGTATGTATGGATCCTGTATGAGCTGCAACACACCGCAGGCAGCCCCTGCCACAACACCAGCAGCAGGTCCAAATATATATGCATATATAAATATGGGCAGCATACTAACTAATGTTATGGAACCTCCTTGAGGCCAACGGTATAGACGAATATAGGACAGAACGAATGCTATTGCTACACATAGGCCTCCATAAACAATGGCCTTTGTTGTAAACTTCGCCTTGGGACCTAGGATAAAAAACAGTATTGCAAATAACACAAGGGCCCCAAGAATGGAAAGTGTAGTTGGAGTAAGCTCTGTTAGCCCAACAAATATTTCAGAGATTTCCATTGTTTCACCTCCTCTCCAATGATAAGAAAAACCTTCTAAACTTTTGGAGAGTAGATGCAAAAAAGCCGCAACACAAGGAAGCGACTCAACTTACTTCCCTACGCTAGTATTATCTAGACAGGTTATGAGGGTCAGCAA
>DUTQ01000355.1 GCA_012841995.1 Thermoanaerobacterales bacterium
CTATTGTATAAAATATTAAGCGTTTTATGTTTCTTTTGTCAACTATAAACCACCATTTTTTTGTCATGGTTCTTTATGATGTTTCGGCAAAAGACGTTAAGAAACCTTATGCGGATAACAATAGCGGTATATTAGGACCATAAAAAAATAAGGCCGGGACCATAAATCAAGCAAGATACCGGCCTTATATTCTCAATTTCATTTTAGTTTCTCTTTAATACCATACCAGGCAAATTCTGTGTGAAATGCTCATCTCTTATGGCAAATTCTCCGTTTACCATAACATGTACCATGCCTTTAGAATAATGATGTGGGTCATTAAACTCTGATACATAATCCACTTGCCACATATCAAACACAGCTATATCTGCCTTGAAACCTCTCTTTAAAAGCCCTCTATCTCCTATTCCAAGTTTTAAAGCCGGGTAATGGGACATCTTTGCTACAGCATATTCAAGTGATAATTCATTTTCCTTATTAACATATTTTGATAAGACCTTTGTAAATGCCCTATAACTTCGAGGATGCACTGTTCCTTCACCCAGTCTTGTGATGTAACCATCACTTCCAACCATGGAAAGGGGGTGTTTAAGCACGTATTTTACGTCTTCTTCACACATGCCGCCTGCGATTACCATAATATCCGGATCGTTTTCAATGATGTAAAACAGAGCGTCATATGGATTCATATTCAATTCATTTGCAATGGCTGCTGCATTTTTGCCTTCATAGTTTTTAAGTTTTTTGGATGATGCAATGATAAGTTCATCAAACCCACAGTCGAGTAGTATGTTTTCCCAGTCCCTACTTGGTCGTGTAAGTTGATGCTTGATCTTGTTCCTATTTTCTTCGTTTTTAATCAGTGATAAAAACGCTTTTTTTCCTCCCTGTCTAGTCCAGTTAGGGAAAAATGAATATAAATCAGTAGAACAATAGGTACATGGGTATACGTCACATGTTATCTCCAACCCCAATCTCCTATAGTATTGCATCAAATCCAATGTTGTCCTTACAAGCCCCCAATTTCTTTTTCCAGAGGCCTTATGATGGGATAATTCCAACCGAACACCGGAATTTTTGGCAACTTCTATTGCTTCCATGACAGCATCAACTAGAAGATCTGATTCATTTCTTATGTGTGTTGCATATATTCCATCATATCTTGCAATCACCTTTGCCAATTCTATGAGCTCTGGCTTTTTAGCAAAAACTCCCGGGTCATATATAAGCCCTGAGCTCATACCATATGCTCCACTTTCCATGGCTTCCCTGGCAAGGGCTTTCATCTTTTCCATCTCACCTGTTGTAGGCTCTCTATCTTCAACTCCCATTACAAAGCCTCTGATGTTTCCATGGCCTACCAATGCAGCGATGTTAACTGCTTTTTTTGTAGTTTCCAAATCTCTTATATAATCTTTGAAAGTTGGCCAGTTTATATTTATCTCACTGTATTTTTCCACTTCGGCCAAATCTTTTTTATTTTTTTCACTTACAGGTGCTCCACTAACACCACAGTTGCCTACAACTAATGTAGTCACTCCTTGTGTGGTGTAATTGCGTGCATTCGGTTCGAGAAATACCACTTCATCACTGTGGTTATGAATATCTATAAATCCGGGGGCTGCAACCAGGCCCTCACAATCAATTTCAGTCACAGCTTGACCATCGGTTTTGCCTACATCAATGATTGTATCCCCCTTTATACCGATATTGCCATAAAAAGCGGGGGCACAGGTTCCATCGACTATCTTTAAGTTTTTTAATAAAACATCATAGATTTTAGAACAGCTCACTTAAGATCCCCCCAGTATATTTTGTAAAATCAAGTTCTGCCGCTCTGTGACACGCTACCCAATGATTAGGCTTTACCTCTTTGAGTTCAGGAGAACACTGTGAACATATATCAGCCTTATATGGGCATCTTTGATTTAACCTACATCCTTGTGGTGGGTTTATAAGACTTGGCGGATCACCGGATATTACTATCTTTTCCCTGTTTCTCACTCTGGGTGAAGGTGTAATGTATCTTGGAAAACTA
>DUTQ01000356.1 GCA_012841995.1 Thermoanaerobacterales bacterium
CCCACTGCATGAACATCGTTCCAGGGCTGTAAGTTTCTAAGGGGTTCCACCAAGTATCCGGATACCATGTGAACTGTTGCCATATCCACCATCCACAGATGATGGCAAACAGTGCTGGGAATGCGCTAACACAAACATTCCACCATCTTCCAACCTTTACGTCAGAAACAGGGTTTATATCTTCTAAACGTGCTTTCTCAAGTCCATATTTTTTCATGGCGAGGGCAAACATCAGACCACTTACGAGTAGACCAACGCCCCATACCTGATCCTGGTTGTTAAAGAATTCAATATTTACCGCTGATGGAATACCAACAATAAAGCTTGCTACAGCCACAAAAACTGTAGCTTTTTTGCGTGGCCAACCGGCATCCATAAAGTTTCTGATAGAAACCTCATACATAGCATAAAGAGATGTCAATGCCGCAAATGTCATGGCGAGGAAAAACAATGTTGCTATTATACCCCCTCCAGGCATCTCCGGGAACAATTTGGCAAGCCAAATAAATGTTAGGCCTGTATTTCCTGAAGCTAAAATCTCTTCATACTGAGTAGGTGCCATAGCAAAAATACAAGGAATAACAGCCATTGATGCTATGAGTGCTGCTGATGTATCTGCAAGGCCTGCGATATAGCAGTTGCAGGCGACGTCCTCTTTTTTCTTGGTATATACAGCGTATGTTGTCATAAATCCCCAGCCGGCACCTGTAGACCAGGCAATCTGTGTAAATGCCTCCAACCATACCTTACTGTTTCCCAACTGACTGAAGTCAGGATTAAAAAGATAGTGTAACCCGGTTGTGGCTCCCGGCATGGTGACTGCCCTTACCATACCAACTGCAAGCAGAACGAACAATGTTGGTATCATAAATTTCGAGGCCTTTTCTATGCCGCCTTCAACACCTTTGTAGACGATAATCCCTGCAATTAATACAGAAATTGCGTTGAATATCAATCCTTGAACTGGTGAGGCGATAAAATTCTCCCAAAGTGCGACTGTATCTGCTCCAGGTCTTAAAGCTCCCTGAAGGCCGTATATAAAATATTTTAAGCACCAGCCCATTGTTACAGAGTAATATGCTCCAAGAGCGAAACAAACTACTACAACCCATCCGCCCATCCATGTATACTTTTCACCAATCGTATCCCTAAAGGCACCACATGTGCCTTTTCTTGCCTTTCTGCCCAATACTACTTCAGCCATTAAAAGCGGTATAGCCCATACTGCAAGGGCAATCATGTAAACTACCATGAAGGGCCCGCCACCATTAGCTGTGGCAACACGCGGAAAGCGCCAGACATTACCTGTTCCTACTGCCTGACCCATAGCAGCGGCGATAAAACCAAACCTTGTGGCAAACGTTTCTTTGTTTTGATTATCCATAATATCCCCCTTTGCATATTAAAACTAGTCGATTTTACCAATCAAAACAAATTAAATAGATTAAAAAAGGTTAAAAGTAATAATTGCTATAATGTATAAATTATTGTATCCCTTTATACTTGTTAGTTTTTTTCCCCATTTACTTATATTCAATCAATTCTCAAGACTCTTATGCTTATGTTTCATCCTCCTTTCAGTTTCGCAATATTTTTTTCTTTTCCCTCCCTTCACTTTTTGGTATGTGAGTGAGTAAGTATACTAAGTAACCAACTTGTAGTATTACTTCGACATAAAGTCAATAATTCCTGCTTTTTATGTATGATTTTTCTATATTTTTGTTTTATTTTTTATTCGTTAAATTATTCGCAATTATAGGGAATAAAAACGTGCCTATACTAGGCACGCTAAACTCGAAATAAACGCTATTTATTCAAATCTTTCCTTTAGCTTTTCCATAACTTGTGGCAATGTTGTATATTCCATTTCGTCTAATGGTAAGCGATGAGGCTCAAATGGGCCCATCTGTCTTATATAATCAGCAACCTTTAAAGCCTTTTTTCTAGCCATGTCATAGGCTATATCTGCAAAAAAGTCTTGTGGGCCTATGAGCCGGCCTTCATTTAGCTGAAATCCCAATGCAATAACCCTTGGTGGCCCATCAAAACGTGTTGGAGCCGAATCCTTTTGTGAAACTGGAATAAGTGGACCAAAATGGGAACCTCGCATCCAACCAGCTACCATGTGTGGGTTTGCAAAAGGCTCAAGCGCTTCTCCCACTGCAGGAAGCCCACTCTGGCACCGAACAATAAGCACCGGGTCATCTTTGCCCACATATCTACCTGCTAGCTGATTCATCTTTTGCGTAGATGACGCAGCCGCTATCTCGCCGTCTTTTCGGTAAACCGCCTTTATTGCATAATCGTTTGAGGCACCAATAAATATGAGCATATCGTAAAGATCTTCCGGCATTGAGAAGATCACCTTTTTGTTTTCCACAAGGTCTAATACCTCGAATTTAAAGCCTTGATGCATTTTAGGATCGATAACTAATCCAATGGTGTTAAATGGGTCTGCGAACATTTTATATAGAGGAAGGTTCCAAGCACCTGGCTCGGTTTTATCTGCCATAAAAATTATGACTGGTTCACTTGGGCGTTCCTCAAATTCCATTTCTGCCACACCAGGTCCCATCCC
>DUTQ01000357.1 GCA_012841995.1 Thermoanaerobacterales bacterium
ATTAGCAGCATTTAATTTTTTATACAAAGCTTCTACTTCCCAAATATCTTTAAACATTACCTTCCCTATTGCACCCAAAAATTAAATGCTGCTAATAAAGAACTAAATTTATACAAAGAACGGCTAAAAAAGATAAAAGGGGAATATATCGCTCTAGATAAAATTATTGGAGAAAGTAGCCGTTCTTTGTATAAATTTAGTTCTTTATTAGCAGCATTTAATTTTTTATACAAAGCTTCTACTTCCCAAATATCTTTAAACATTACCTTCCCTATTGCACCCTGGATTTTGTTATTTTCAATTATCGGTATTCTTGTAGTCACTGCATCATGCCCATTTATCCTTTGAATTTCATCTATTTCCTCTTTACCCGTTTTTGTTACTATGTGTAATCGAGTATTTTCTATAACTTCTGTCACATGTTTTCCTACTGCGTCTTCTGGTTTTATTCCCAAAAACTCTGCATAAGACCTATTCATCATCCTAACTAACCCATTAGTGTCTACAATAACAATACACTCTAACACCTCTTCAAATAATATTTCTAATACCCTATTTTTAATTTTCAACTGTTCTAACTCTTCTACCAATTTATTTACTCCTTCTTCTAATTTCATACTTCTCTCCATTTAAGCGTATACCCCCTATTATATATTATAAGGATGTATAAAAATATGAAATGAGCTGATAAAAAACGGCTCACTAATGGATCACTCTACCATTCTAAAACATTAATTTGCTATAAATGACTAGAAAATCACGGTTTAAAGTTTTTTCACAAAGCAAAGATATGTATTGTTTTGCACAAAATTCTTAATTCTTAAATTTTATTTTAGTAAATTATCTTATAAAAGTCAAAGCTAAAGGAATAAAACTGTTAGTGTCAAATAATTAACCTGACGATATCATGCACGATTATTCATAACGTTTTATTTTATTAAATTATATCAATATTTTTTCAGAAATTAAATACATAACAATTTATTTTAAATTTCAATTCTCCAAATTGCTACTTTTTAGACAGTTTCGGAATAGATTTCAGTGTTTTAAGAAATAGGCTCATGTTTTATTCAAAAAAACTCATTTTTCCTGTTATGGTTAGTGACTTTTCCCGAGTTTTAGATTATAATATTAGTTAAATTTATTATTTTATTTTTTTGAAGTGGGAGTGTACCTAGGGTTCCGGCTTTAATGTGACTGGTCCGAGCGGTACAGCAAGTTTTTAGCTTGTACACCGTGAGTATAAAAGACTCCAGCGGCAGGTTCCACTCATGATTTGTCATGGGGAAAACTGCCGCTTTTCTATTCGGAGGTGATATTATAAAAATACTAATTGTGTTTTAAAAACAATACATTATCTTAAAAACAATTAATAAGGAGGATAATTGTGTCATATTCTAAAAAAATCTTGGTTTTTTTCATGATAGCTACTATGGCGGTGCTTACACTAGCTGGTTGTGGTGGTGGCGGTGCTTCTAATGATGATTCTCAGTCAGCTAGTGGTGATGTTATTAAAATAGGTACTCTTGGCCCATTAACTGGTAATGTTGCAACTTATGGTATAAGCGTTAAAAATGGTGTTGAAATCGCTGTTGACGAGTTTAATGCTGATGGAGGTATTGATGGAAAGGAAATCAAGCTCTTTTCCGAAGACACTCGCGGAGATCAAACTGAAGCCGCAAGTACAGCAAACAAACTCATCCAGCAAGATAATGTCTTAGCTATTGTAGGCGGTGTCATAAGCTCCGAAACAATGACTGCAGGCCCAATAAGCAATGATGCCAAAGTTGTAATGATCTCCCCTTCTTCTACAGCAACTGGAGTGCCTGAAATAGGTGATTATGTCTTTAGAAACTGTCTTTCTGACGAAGTACAGGCTATACAGCTTGCCGAATACGCAGCAAATGAAATGGGAATTAAAAAATTTGCTATAATATATCACAATAATGATTATGGCCTCTCTTTGAAAGATGCCTTTGAAGAAAAGGCAAAAGAATTGGCTGAAGTAACAAATGTTGAAGCATATAATGAGGGAGAAAGTGATTTTAGAGCACAGCTTACAAAGATTAAAAATTATGAACCTGATGCTCTTTATATTGCTGGATATTACACTGAAGCAGCAAAAATTGCTCAACAAGCAAGAGAGCAAGGGCTTGATGTACAAATTCTAGGAGCAGATGGTTTTTATTCACCAAAGCTTATCGAGTTAGGTGGAGATGCTGTAGAAAATGTCATATTTACGGCTGGCTTCTTTACAGACGATCCAGCTGAAAATGTTCAAAGTTTTGTTTCAGCATATAAAGACAAATTCGGCAGTGAACCTGACATGTTTGCAGCACAAGCTTATGATGCAGCAAAAATACTGCTTACTGCAATTAAAAATTCAGGCGGAGAAGGCGGAGAAAAACTTCAGTCTGAGATGGCAAAAATTAAAGACTTCCCCGGCATAACGGGAAAAACATCGTTTACTTCAACTGGAGATGCTCTTAAAGATATAATCAAGCTTAAGGTAGAAAACGGTAAATTTGTTAAAGTTAAATAGCTTTAAAAATTTTATCGGTCAATGGGCAAAATTGCCCATTGACTTTGCCATGTGGAAAGGAATTGAGCATAAATGTTTTTTGAACAAATTATAAACGGATTGGCGCTTGGTAGCACATATTCGCTTATTGCACTGGGTTATACAATGGTTTATGGTATACTTGAATTGATTAACTTTGCACACAGTGAGATATATATGACCGGCGCTTTTATAGGGTTAACTATGGTTACAGTATACAAAGTGCCTTTTCCGATTGCACTTTTAATAAGCATGGCAGGCTCATGCATTTTGGGGGTGTGCATTGAAAAGGCCGCATATAAACCATTGAGAAAGGCCAATAGAATTGCCCCTCTCATCAGTGCTATCGGCGTATCGATTTTTTTACAAAATCTGGCCCTTATCATCGCAGGCCCACAGGCCAGAGCTTTCCCAAAAAATTTTAAAGTTACAACTATACAAGTAGGCTCGCTTTTCAAGATCTCCTCAATACAGCTTTTAATTTTATTGGTTTCTATAGTTCTCATGATCGGGCTTCATTTTCTTATCAATAAGACAAAGATCGGGCAGGCTATAAGGGCTACAGCTCAAGATAAGGAAACTGCACAACTTATGGGAATTAAAATTGACAGGATAATATCTCTCACGTTTGCCATCGGTTCTGCCCTAGGTGGTGCTGCTGGAGTGCTTGTAGGGGTTTATTTTAATTCTGTAGACCCTATGATGGGATTTTTTCCAGGCTTAAAGGGGTTTGTTGCTGCCGTGCTTGGCGGGATAGGCAATATACCTGGTGCTATGGTCGGTGGATTGATACTTGGCCTTGTTGAGGTTATTGGTGCGGTTTACATGTCTCAATATAAAGATGCCATTGCATTTGCCGTGTTGATAATAATCTTGCTGTTAAAGCCAACTGGCTTATTAGGCCAAAAGGTACAAGAGAAAGTGTAGGTGAATCAAATTGAATGCATACTATCTTCAAATATTAACCGTAATAGGAATCAACATAATATTGGCGGCAAGTTTAAATTTAATCTCCGGCTATACGGGTCAGCTCTCTTTAGGCCATGCAACCTTTATGGGCATCGGTGCTTATTCCGCAACACTCATCTCTATACATCTTGGGCTGCCGTTCATCATTTCCCTAATTATTGGAGGTGTGGTTGCAGCCATATTTGGTTTTATTATAGGCGTACCAACCTTAAGGCTTAAAGGAGACTATCTTGCTATTGCCACACTCGGCTTTGGAGAGATTATGAAAAATATTAATCTCAATCTAAAGATTACAGGTGGACCTATGGGATTACGTGGAATTCCACAAGCAACAAACATATATATTGTAATAGCAGCTGTTGTATTGACAATTTTTGCGATAAACAGGATAATAAATTCAAGGGTAGGTAAATCGTTTATTGCAATACGTGAAGATGAACTAGCCGCTGAGGCAATGGGAATTAATACAACACATTACAAGATTCTTTCATTTGTAATTGGAGCTTTTTTCGCCGGTATTGCCGGTGGTCTTTACGCATTCTTTTTCAGGTATATTCATCCTAGCAATTTTGGATTTATGAAATCAATTGAGATTTTATGTATGGTTGTACTAGGGGGAATGGGAAATACTTATGGCGCTGTACTTGGAGCTATTATCATAACAGTACTCCCTGAGTTCTTGCGGACAGTATCACCAGTTATATCTCAATACCGTATGGTGTTTTACGGATTGCTGCTCGTTATAATGATGATTGTAAGGCCTCAAGGTATATTAAGCCAGGATTTCGATTTCACTTTGTTTAATCATGGATTGCTTGGGTATAAGAAAAAGAAAGGAGGACAAATACAGTGACAACAGCAACAAATCTCTTGGAAGGCCAAAGCCTTTCAATGGTATTTGGAGGGCTTTCAGCCCTTGATTCCGTAGATATAAATATTAAAAAAGGGGAGGTTTTAAGTCTTATAGGCCCCAATGGAGCGGGAAAAACCACCTTATTCAATCTACTTACCGGAGTTTATTCTCCAACTCGTGGTAAGATCCGATTCAAACAACGTGAACTGCGAAATATGAAGCCATATGACATAACAAAAATGGGAATTGCCCGCACCTTTCAAAACATCAGGCTATTTGGCAATATGACCGTGCTTGACAATGTCACCATTGGACAGCATTGCAGGACTAAAACCGGTATATTTGGAGCCATATTTAAAACCCCTAGTGTAAGAACTGAAGAAAAAAAGACAAGAGAAAAAGCTATGGAAGTTTTAAAATTAGTTGAGCTTGACGATGTTTGGGATGAAAAGGCAAAAAACCTGCCTTATGGAAAACAGCGGCGCTTGGAAATGGCAAGAGCTCTAGCCACAGACCCTGAACTTATATTGCTAGACGAGCCAGCTGCAGGCATGAATCCTCAAGAAACAAATGAATTGATAGGCTTAATCGATAAGCTCAATGACATGGGAAAAACCGTGCTTTTAATTGAACATGATATGAAACTAGTTATGGATATATCTCAAAGGATTATGGTTCTTGATTATGGCAAAAAGATCGCAGATGGAACACCTGAAGAAGTTAGAAATGATGAAAAGGTCATAAAGGCTTACCTGGGTGATACACATAAGGGGGAGTAAAATAAAATGCTCGTCTTAGAAAACATCGTAACACATTACGGCAATATCCAGGCTCTTAAAGGCATTTCCTTAAAAATAAACAAAGGTGAAATAGTTACTATCATAGGGGCTAACGGAGCAGGAAAAACTACCACACTAAAAACTATTTGCAGCCTTGTTAAACCTACATCTGGGAAGATATTTTTTGAAGGAAATGATATTACATCAAAACACACATCTGATATAGTTGAAGCGGGAATTGCATTAGTCCCTGAAGGGCGAAGGGTATTTCCCAAGATGACCGTTATGGAAAATCTATCTCTTGGAGCATATCTTAATAATGATCGAAATAAGATAAAAAATGACCTTGAAAAGGTTTTTGACCTTTTTCCAGTTTTAAAAAATAGACTAAAACAGGTATCTGGAACGCTTTCTGGCGGAGAACAGCAGATGCTGGCAATGGGCAGAGCCTTAATGGCAAGACCAAAGCTGCTGCTTTTAGATGAACCATCTATGGGCCTTGCACCTAAAATAGTCTCAAACATATTTGACATCATACAGCAGATCAATTCTGAAGGCACAACAATCCTGCTTGTAGAGCAAAATGCCCAAATGGCCTTGTCAATAGCAAATAAAGGATATGTCATGGAAACAGGAAGGTTCATTTTAGAAGATTCTGCCAACACGCTCCTTAACAATGAAGAAGTTAAAAAAGCTTATCTTGGAGAATCATAAAGGAATTGAACAAGAATTCAATTCCTTTTTTTATTGCTTAATATCCTATTTCATTGAGTTTTGTGGATATCTTACTCTTTTCAGTTTGAGGTAACAACTCGCTCGCTATGACTCCAAAAAGAATCAATCCAAAACCGATTAACATTCTTAAGGTAAACACTTCATTCCACAGAAGAAACGAAAAAAAACCTGATGAAACTGATTCCATACACAAGAGTATAGCAGCATGGGTAGAATCTGTATGCTTTTGGGCAATATTTTGAACTGTAAATGCGCCAGCTGTACATACTACCGCTGCAAAAATAATAGCATATACCACGTCCTTTTCAATTAATTGCGGCATTGGCTCCATAAAGAGGCCTAATGCCAAAGAAAGGATACCCGTCAGCGCAGTTTGAATTATTGTTATATTTATGGGATCAGCTCTTTTAACAAAATGTTCGGTAAGCACAATTTGCATGGCAAAAAACAATGCACCTGCCAATGTCAATACATCCCCGAAATTTACGGTAAAACTCTCATCGATGGATACCATTCCCAGGCCAATAAAGGTAATAATGGCACTCAAGATTTGCGTTATCTTTGGGAATTGACCGGTAAAAAAATAAGCTAGAAACGGAACCAATACCACATAAATCCCTGTTATGAACCCACTCTTGGAAGGTGTCGTGTATTTAAGGCCAATTGTTTGAGTGATAAAACCTAAAAATATGACAAGCCCGACCCCTAATCCTCCTTTTAAATCGTTTTTTGTCATTTTTGTAAAATTCTTGTGGAAAATAACAATGAGTATCAAGAATGCAAGAATAAAACGTATGCCAAGATACATAAAAGGCGTTATCTTCGTCAATGCTTCTTTTGTTATTACAAAATTCAATCCCCAGACCAGCGCAACCAAGACTAGGGCACTGTCTGCCAAAATACTCCTCCTCACAAAAATCTCCTCCGATTACCACATGTTATTAACATTATATCAGTAATATAGATATAAGTCACCAAAAGTAAAGGGGCATTCTTTTGTTGGCATTTATAAAATTTCGACAAACCCTATTAAAATATCTATGACTTCTTCTACAATATCCTTTGGTGCTTTTTCATTAAAAGAAACATTTCTGGCATATATATCTAAAGCCTTTATCTGTTCGCACATGATAACACCTGTTGTTTTAGTTCTTTCATTCAACTTTATATGCAAAGGAAAATTCCTATTTGCGTTAGTAATCGGGCATACGATAGCCATTTTTGTAAATTTATTATAAGTGTTATTGCTAACAACCAATGCAGGTCTTTTTCCTTTTTGCTCATGTCCTACTTGAGGATCAAATTCTAAATATACTATATCGCCTTGTTCAGGTATATATGCCATTAAAACACCTCTTTACCTGTCGGTTTCCCAGTATCCCATTCACAGCACTCGTAATCATCTTTATATTCAGCAATCCTCTCTTCCAAGGTTTTGTGTTTTTTAATCGGAACAATAACCAAATTGCCATTTTGAACCTTTATTTTCACCTTATCATTTTCATTGAGTTCAGCCATTTCGAGAATTGCCTTTGGAATCCTTATCGCATGACTATTTCCCCACTTTTGGATTGTAGTACACATATGCATCACCTCTTAACCAGTGTATATACAATGTATCTATATTTATCAATATTTGTTTTTGCAGACCTTCTATTGAGTATCTTTTAGATATTGAATAAAAATTTCCCGGGCAATAGGTCCTGCATTCTTACCACCTGCTCCTGCATTCTCGACAACTACTGCAAGGGCAATCTTTGGGTTTTTGGCAGGTGCAAAGCCTACAAACCATGCATGAGGCTCACCATGGGGATTTTGTGCACTCCCGGTTTTTCCGGCTACCTCTATGCCCTTTATATAAACTGGCTTTCCCGTGCCATTTCGGACAACATCTGTCATAAAACCTCTTATTTTTTCTGCCACAGCCCAATTTATTGCTTCAACCGTCTGGTGATTTGATGCCTCTCTTATAGTCCCTAACGGTGTGACGATTTTTTCAACGATATATGGTGAAATCAAATTGCCCCCATTTGCCACTACCGCCGCAACTCTTGCCATCTGAAGCGGCGTAGCTAATATCTTTCCTTGCCCTATGGAAGCCTCTGCAAGTTCCACATCTGTTCCAAAAAGAGATGGTTGGGGAAATTTGCTAATTGCAACTGGCAGATCGGCCTTCATGCTCTTATTAAATCCAAAGTTTTCTGCAGTAGATACCATATTGTTCCAACCCACATCTAAACCAATCTTTATAAAAACCGAGTTACTGGAAACACGAAATGCATTGAGAAGATCATAATTACCTGGTTTAACACCCTCATGGTCTTTTATAACCCTGCCGTCAACTTTTACATAGCCAGGGGTATCATAAATCTTTTGCTCTATATCAGGGTTGTGTGTCAAAGCAGCCGCCAATGTCACAATCTTAAAACTTGATCCGGGTGGGTAAACCCCTTGCGTCGCTCTGTTTATTAAGGGCTTATTCGGGTCGTCTAACAAACTATCCCATATACCTTCGAGCTTTGCTGAATCATACCCTGGAGAACTTACTAGGGCTAGAATTGCACCTGTATTCGGATCAATGGCTGCCAATGCCCCCCTTTTTCCCTTAAAAAGATTATAAGCCTTTTTTTGCAGTTCTTGATCTACTGTAAGGTATGCATCATTTCCTCTCTCCTCGGCGCCAAGAATCTTTTGCCTTAAAACAACGATAGGATCTTTTTCTTCAAGGCCAAGAAGAGAAGTATTTAGAACATCCTCAAGCCCTGCTCGCCCTAATCTTCTGTTTGAGTACCCTATAACAGGCCCAAAGGCTTCACCCCCAAGATAAATCCTCTCCTTTGTTTCACCTTCAAATTGTGTCTTTGCTAAAGGCCTGCCTTTTACATCATATATTGTACCTCTTACTACCTTTTCTTCTTGTTCCCATAACCTCCGGTTATATGAACTCTGTATGAGTTTTTCTCTTTCATATACAGTAAAATAAGTAAGGTAGACGATCAAAGAAATGAAAAGACAACAAAAAATAAAAAATACCAATTTTATATTTTTATTCAATCGGTTCACCGTTCTCGTCCCCTCTTCCCTTCAGCCATATGCCATTTAAAATAGCTAGTGAAGCAAAACTCATAACCATGGAGCTCCCACCATAGCTCATAAAAGGCAATGTGACTCCTGTAAGTGGAATTAGCTTTGTTACTCCACCTATAATGGTAATAATCTGAAAACCGAACATCGTAGTGATAGAAAGAGCAGCTAAGCTTAAATAGCTATTTTCCACAGATATGCTTATCTTTATACCTCTATAAACCATAAGAAAATAAACTACTATAACAGCTGCTGCTCCTAGAAATCCAAACTCTTCAAATATAGCAGAAAAAATAAAGTCTGTAGTTACAGCAGGAATATATTCAGGATGACCCATACCCAAGCCGGTCCCAAAAAATCCGCCTTGAGCCATTGCAAAAAGAGATTGAACAATCTGATAGCCTTTACCGGGAACATCTTTCCACGGGTTAAGCCATGCTTCTATTCTAACCCTGACATGGCCAAAAGTTAAATAACCCAACAAGCCGCCAACTACTGCTGCTCCTGAAGCAATGGCAAGAAAATCCCATCTGGATGTTGCTACAAATACCACAATAACAGCAGTAAGGTAAAATAGCATAACAGCTCCAAGGTCTCGTGATGCCATTAGCACACCCAATATTGATAAGATTTGAATAGCAAAGAGCCACCAATTTTTTACTTTACCATCTTCTAGGGTTTTGGCCAAAAAAAGGCCGAAAGTTATTTTGGCAAGTTCCGAAGGCTGAAATAAATGGTCATGAAACTGTATCCAACTTTTAGACCCGCCGCGCTCCACACCTATTAACAGTGGAAGGATCAACATCAAAACAGTTACTCCAAAAAAAAATGTGGAACCTACATCTACATCTATCCAGAACCTAGCCAAAATCGATACAAAAATAAAAATAAGGACACCTAAACAAAACCATGTAATCTGTTTTAAAAAAATTTGTGGGTTGATTCTATAAAGCATAGTTAATCCCAATTGTGAAACAAAACACGCAAGTATATACAAAGCTGAATCCTGACCATAAAGGAAGTAATTTGTCATAAAATACCCAATAAACATTATAACCGCAAAAGCTATAGATCCATAGACAGGAACCGGCGAAAAAACGCTCTTCTGAAAAGAAAGAAGCAATGATGCTAAAATGCCTATTAGTGCGGTAATGCTTAAAGTTTTATTATAAATAGCTTGGGTTTTTAACTCCACCGGCTTCCCTCCTCAAGAGCGTAAGCTTTGTATTTCCAATAACAATCTCATCTTTATTTTTGATAGATACAGGCTTTTTAATCCTCTTGCCGTTTACAAAAACCCCATTTGTGCTATGCAGATCCTGTACAATAATTTTTCTTCCTTTTTTAGTTATGAGCACATGCTTGCTTGAGATAAACGGGTCGTCTATAACTATATCTGAATCGCTAGCCCTACCAATACTATTTATTGAAGATAATGGGTATTTTGTACCGTCATCCGCAAGTAAGAAATAACCAATATCCGTTGATTTGCCATCATTCGCAATATCCATAAACATTAATTTTAAGAAATTAAATAAAAAATAGTATATTAAGCCTATAAATATAAATTTCGCCAATTGCACAAAAAGACCATACACAACACACCACCTCATTTATATTATAACACCAAAAAATATATGGTAAACTGCCATTTTAGTGTCCTTAAAATTACAGTATAAATCAAAATCAAAAATATCATCATATATAATGAGGAGGGTAAAAACATGAAAAGAATATTGACTTTGTTTTTAGTCTTTTTAATTTGTTTATCCCTAGTCATTGGCGGTTGTTCAACGAGTAAAAAGCCTGCTCCAAAACCTGCTCCACAGACAAGAATAACTCCCAAATCCCCCGGCACACCTGCAAAAAAACCCTCAAACCCAGCTCATGCCTTGGCTACCAAACTTGCAGATAATGTCAAGAAAGTAAATGGGGTAAAAAATGCAACTGTAGTGGTTTCAGGTTCTACTGCCTTTGTTGGTTTAGAGATTGAGCCCGGCATAGAGGATAAAAAAACTAATGAAATAAAATCAAAAGCAGCTAAATCAGTTAAAAATACAGATAGTAGCATCAAAACGGTACATGTTACTACAGACCCGAATCTAATCACACGTATTAAAAAAATCGCCAGTGGGATAATGTCTGGTAAACCTATATCAAGTTTTTCAAATGAAATAGCTGAAATCACTAGGCGGATCACACCAAAAACCAAAACAAAGTAATTTTTAAAATCCTGCGGACCTAATTCGCAGGATTTCCTTTTAAATCAAATGAGCTTGTTATGAGCTTTGTTGAAAGTGGCATTAGTTTTGGATTGTACATTAGCGAAAACAAGTTTGACTTTGAGATACGGCCAATTAGTTCCTCTATCTCATCAAAATCTCTTTGATCCCATACTTGTGCTAGCATCTTTTCATATTCAAGCCTTTTAGAAAGCTGCCTTTTTAGCAGGTGTTCATAAGCTTGAGTTCCTTGTGATATGGCATTTACAGCTTGCATACCACTGATTATTGCCATGTCAATGCCCCCACCGTGAAGAGGAGATGTCAATCCTGCTGCATCACCAACAAGTAGAATATTGTCATAGACTAACTTATCTAGCAGCTTTATGGGGCATATGCCACCATATCTCTTTGTTATTTTATAATGTTCCCCATTTAAATTTTCAAACTCAAGCACATCATTCAATTTTTTCCATAAATTGTACCTTGAATTATCAAAATTCCCTATGCCAACATTTGCAGTACTATCTTTTTTACAACCCTTTGGAAATATCCAGTAATATCCACGAAAATCAGGTAGTAACCCAACTTTAAAACAATTCTTTAAATGGGAAAAATCGCCGCTTATGGTATATTGCACTGTCTTACCACAGTTGTTTTTATAGAAATCAATAAAACCGTATGATTTAGAGGTGACAGAAAAAGCTCCTGATGCATCAATTATGTAGTCATAGTTTTGCTTAAGCTCTTTTAAGTCATCAGGTGAAATGGGAGTATCTTCCTTTATGATAGCACCCGCATTCACTGCCTGTTTAGCTAATTCCTTCTGCCATGTGGCTCTATCTGTCATCCATATATGAAGCGGATTTACATTGATCGTGTGCTCTGACTTTACTTTGACGATTAATTCTTCCACTTTATACTTTATACCAGCAGGAGGCTTATCTAGTATCTGCAGTACATCAAAAAATCCCTCAGCACACCGGATGTTTTGTCCAATCTTATTCTTTTCCAACAGCAAGACATCATGGCCTTGTTTCTTTGCTTCTAAAGTCGCATATAGCCCTCCAGGCCCTCCGCCGATAATAACTATTTTGGCCAAAAAAATACACCCCCAAAAAGTTAAGACCTACATCCATTTTACTTATTTTCTGTCAAAAATCAACAATAGGCCATTTCCAAGAAAAACCTTTAACCAATCCATCTATCTATATTTTGTTTTAGCAAAAGCGCATTCCTAAACAAATCCCCCTTTTGTTCTAATCTTTTAGGCATGTTTCTTAAATGAAACATGCTGGGATTTGCTCCTTGCTCTAATTCTTCCCAAGATACCGGGCATGACACAGGTGCACCTTTTCTAGGCCTGGTGCTGTATGGAGCTATAATAGTCTTGCCCTTTATATTTTGTAGGTAATCCAGGTAAATCTTGCCTTGCCTTTTTTTAATATTCCTTTCTGTAGTTGCCATTGATGGAAATGTTTCCTCCAAAGCCCTACAAAATACTTTAACAAAATTTCTGACTTGCTCATATGTGTATATAGGCTCTATCGGCACATAAACCTGAAGCCCAGTTGCGCCTGAAGTCTTAGGATACCCAGAAATACCTTGCAACTCAAGCAAGTTTCTTAATGCAAGAGCTAATCTCCTTGCATCCTCAAAATCAGTTTTCTCCATTGGGTCAAAATCAAAAACTGCAAAATCCGGATATTCAGGGGAATCTATTGTTGAAAGCCAAGGATGAAATTCTAAGCTAGCCTGATTTGCTGCCCAAATTAGGCTAGCAGTATCATCAATCAACATGTACCTAATAATTTTTACATCATCAGATAATGACTCATATGTATTTAGCCAGTCTGGGGCATATTCAGGAATATTTTTTTGATAAAATGACTTTCCATGAATACCATCTGGATAGCGAGTAAAAACCAAGGGCCTCCCCTTAAGATGTGGCAATATATATGGGGCGACTTTTGCATGGTAATCTATAAAGTCTGCCTTTGTTATATTATCATCAGGCCAAAACATTTTCGTCAAATTGGTAAGTTCAACATCTTTGCCATCTATTACTACTGTTTTTTTCACCAAAATTACCTTCCTAATATTGCATTATACTGCTAGTGTAATCACTCAGGTGGAAATGACGGCATTAGCATATTCTAAAAAATTTAAAATACATATTCATCTGTTTCAGTGTCGACAACAGCTTGAATAGTTGGC